>NZ_JAAKZX010000039.1 GCF_011045025.1 Streptomyces ureilyticus | reverse complement strand
GGGCTGCGCCCCCAGACCCCCGGGTCGTAATTCGACTGCGGGTCCGGCGTGGCTGGTCGCCCCCCGCTCATGGGGGTCCCCCGTCGGGGCGGAGCCGCGAATTGATACAGCCCCGCGCCCCCTATGGGGCGCCCCTGACGGGCGCGAATGTTGCCCATCCCGCGTGCCAGGCGCACGCTGGGCGTATGGCTGGAGGCGAGGGGCCTACTCTCATCGGCTCCGTGCAGCGGGCTTTGCGGCTGCTGGAGGCGGTGAGTGCGCATGAGAACGGGGCGCCGGCCAAGCAGTTGGCGCGGGAGACGGAGCTGCCGCTGGCCACCGCGTATCACCTGCTGCGGACGCTGGTGCACGACGGCTACGTGCGGAAGCTGGACGACGGCGGCTACATCCTGGGCGACAAGGTGCAGACAATGCACACCGCGGGGCGCGGCCAGGCTCTGCTCAGCCGGGTCCGTCCGACGCTCGCGGCACTGCGGGACGAGTTCTCGACCGCCGCCTACCTCACCTTCTACGAGGACGGCGAGATCCGGGTCGCCGAGATCGTCGACGGTCCCCGGGCTCCCCGGGTCGACCTCTGGGTGGGCTTCGAGGACGCCGGGCACGCCACCGCGCTGGGCAAGTCCGTACTGCGCGAGCTGGACGAGGAGTCCCGCAAGGACTACCTGTCCCGGCACACCATGTCCGACCTCACGCCTCGTACCATCACCAGCCCTCCGGAACTGCTGCGGCGCGTCGACTCCTCGCCCGTGGCCCCTGCCGTCACGGACCTGGAGGAGTACGCCCTCGGCACGGTCTGCGTCGCGGTGCCCGTCTACTACGGAAACAAGCTCGGCTCACTCGGCGTCTCGCTGCCGAAGGACCGGATCTCCCGGCTGGAGGAGATCCGGGCGCGGCTGATCCCGACGGCGAACCGGGTGAGCAGGAGCCTTTCGCTCACCACGTGACCAGGAGTCTTCCGCTCACCACGTGACCAGGGACCCTTTGCTCATTATCTGAAAACGCACTCCTTGCAGCAGCCCCCATCGAACCCGTTTCCTGGATGAACCGGACATTCCAGGGGGCGACCCCGCGACAGGTGAGGACTGCGGACACCACATGACTCAGGCCCGACACCACGGTGGCGACCACTGGCCGATACGGCCGTTCAGCAAGCGAGTGGGCAGTCCTGGGGCCCGGCTGCGTACCGCCGCGCACGTAGCCGCGAGTACGGCCGTACTGCCCGTACTCGCCGTCTCCGCCATCGTGCTCGTCGACCTCCTCGGCGGGTCGGGAATGATCTGGCTGCCGCTGCTGGCCGTCGGGCCCGCGCTGGCCGCCACGACCAGCGGACCGCTCGGGGTCCTGAGTGTCGGGCTCCTCGCCGTGGGGCTGGGCACCGCACTCGGCATCCGTGACGGTGTGCCGAGCCATGAGCTGGTGGTCGTGCTGTCCGCACTGGCGGCCGTCACCCTGGCCAGCGGCCTGGCCAGCGCGCTGCGCGGGCGCCGGGAGAAGGTGCTCGCCGCCGTCCGTTCCGTGGCGGAGGCCGCGCAGCATGCACTGCTCAAGCCCGTACCGGCGACGGTCGGCCCGTTCCAGACGGCCGTCCGCTACAGCGCCGCGGCGGCGGAGGCCCGTATCGGCGGGGACCTCTACGCGCTGGTGCCGACGCCGTACGGGGTGCGGCTGATCGTCGGCGATGTGCGGGGCAAGGGCCTGCCGGCCGTGGGCACCGCCGCCCTCGTGGTCGGCATCTTCCGCGAGGCCGCCTATGACGAACCCGATCTCCTCGCCGTCGTCGACAGGATCGAGCGGAGCCTGGCCCGTAACCTCGGCAGCGACGACTTCGTCACCGCTGTCGTCGCCGGTTACCCCCGCGAAGGCCGCCTGGAGGTGGTCAACTGCGGCCACGCTCCTCCCCTGCTGGTACGCGACGGCAAGGTCGTCCCGGCCGAGCCCACGCACCCGACGCCGCCCCTGGGCCTGCGCGCCCTCACCGGCGAGGCCCCCACCCTCCAGGTCCTGCCCCTCGCGGACAGCGACCAACTGCTCCTCTACACCGACGGCGTCACGGAGGCCCGGGACCACAACCGCGACTTCTACCCCGTGGCCAAAGGCCTGGAACGGCACCTGACCGACAACCCGGCCCGCACCCTCACCGCCCTTCACGAGGAACTGCTGACCCACGTGGGCGGCCGCCTGCACGACGACGCGGCCCTGCTCCTGCTCCGCAAGCCGACGGCTGCCGAGAAGCCGGCCGAGACGGCGACCGTCCCCGAAACGGCATCGCACACCGCGAGCGTCTCCCGCACCGTCCCGCCGCACGCCCGCTCCTCCACCGAGGGCACGGGTCGCAGCTCCGACCCCGCTACGGCATGACCACCGCCGAAACGTCCGCCTCAGCTCAGCCCGCACCGGGACTCAGCCCTTCGCCACAAGTTCCTCGAGCGCCACGTTGAGTTCGAGGACGTTGAGGCGGGGCTCGCCCATGAAGCCGAGGACGCGGCCTTCGGTGTGCTCGTCGACGAGCTTCTGGACCTGGGCGACGGACAACCTGTTCCGCTCGGCGACGCGGTGGACCTGGAGGTCCGCGTACGACGGGGAGATGTCCGGGTCGAGGCCCGAGCCGGATGAGGTGACCGCGTCGGCGGGCACCTGGGAGGGCCGCACGTTGTAGTCCGCCGTCGAGTTGTCCTTGACGACCTTGGCCTTGGTCTCCCGGACCCACTTGATGAGTTCGGGGTTGTCACCGGCACGGTTGGTCGCGCCGGACAGGATCAGCTTGTACTGGGTGTTGACGCTGTTGGTGCCCAGCCCGTTGGCGGGCCGGGGCTGGAAGTAGTCGAGGCTGTAGCCCTGCTGGCCGATGAGCGAGGAGCCGACGACCTTGCCGTCCACCTTGATCTCCGAGCCGTTCGCCTTGTTGTGGAACAGCGCCTGGGCCACACCGGTGACGGCCAGCGGGTAGAGCACACCGCACACCAGCGTCAGTACGAGCAGCGCCCGCAGCCCCGCCCCCAGCAACCGGGCCGTGTTCGTAACCGAGTTGTTCATTGCCGATCAGCACGCCTTCAGTAGTTACAGCCCGGGGATGAGGGAGATGAGCAGATCGATGATCTTGATGCCGATGAACGGGGCGATCAGCCCGCCGAGGCCGTAGATCCCGAGGTTGCGGCGGAGCATCTTGTCGGCGCTCATCGGCCGGTACCGCACCCCGCGCAGGGCGAGCGGTACGAGCGCGATGATGATCAGCGCGTTGAAGACGACCGCGGAGAGGATCGCGGAGTCCGGCGAGGACAGGCCCATGATGTTGAGCTTGTTCAGGCCCGGGTAGACCGCCGCGAACAGCGCGGGGATGATCGCGAAGTACTTCGCGACGTCGTTGGCGATCGAGAAGGTCGTCAACGCGCCCCGGGTGATGAGGAGTTGCTTGCCGATCTCGACGATCTCGATGAGCTTGGTCGGGTTGGAGTCGAGGTCGACCATGTTGCCGGCCTCCTTGGCTGCCGACGTGCCCGTGTTCATCGCGACACCGACGTCCGCCTGAGCCAGCGCGGGCGCGTCGTTCGTACCGTCACCCGTCATCGCGACCAGCTTGCCGCCGGCCTGCTCGCGCTTGATCAGCGCCATCTTGTCCTCGGGAGTGGCCTCCGCGAGAAAGTCGTCGACGCCCGCCTCGTCCGCGATCGCCTTGGCCGTCAACGGGTTGTCACCCGTGATCATGACGGTCTTGATGCCCATACGGCGCAGCTCCTCGAACCGCTCCCGCATGCCCACCTTGACGACGTCCTTGAGGTGGATCACGCCCAGCACCCGTGCACCATCCGCGTCCTGGACGGCCACGAGCAGCGGCGTACCCCCCGCTTCGGAGATACGGTCCGCGAGCGCGCCGGCGTCATCCGCGACAGTCCCGCCCTGCTCCCGCACCCAGGCGACGACCGACCCCACCGCGCCCTTGCGGACCTTCCTGCCGTCCACGTCCACACCCGACATCCGGGTCTGCGCGGTGAACTCGATCCACTCGGCGCCGACCAGTTCGCCCTGGTGCCGCTCCCGCAGTCCGTACTTCTCCTTCGCCAGTACGACGATGGAGCGGCCCTCGGGCGTCTCGTCGGCCAGCGAGGAGAGCTGGGCGGCATCGGCGACCTCGGCTTCCGGGGTGCCGCTGACCGGCAGGAACTCGGCGGCCTGCCGGTTGCCGAGCGTGATGGTGCCGGTCTTGTCGAGAAGAAGGGTCGACACATCGCCCGCCGCCTCAACTGCCCTTCCCGACATGGCGAGTACGTTCCGCTGCACCAGCCGGTCCATGCCCGCGATGCCGATCGCCGAGAGCAGGGCGCCGATCGTGGTCGGGATCAGGCAGACCAGCAGAGCCACCAGCACAACCATGGTCAGGTGGGTGCCCGCGTAGTCCGCGAGCGGCGGCAGCGTGGCCACCGCGAGCAGGAAGGTGATCGTCAGCGAGGCGAGCAGGATGTTCAGCGCGATCTCGTTGGGCGTCTTCTGCCGGGCCGCGCCCTCGACCAGGTTGATCATGCGGTCGATGAAGGTCTCGCCGGGCTTCGTCGTGATCTTGATGACGATACGGTCGGACAGGACCTTCGTACCGCCCGTGACGGCCGACCGGTCCCCGCCGGACTCGCGGATGACCGGCGCCGACTCCCCCGTGATCGCCGACTCGTCCACGCTCGCGACACCCTCGACGACATCACCGTCACCGGGGATGACGTCGCCCGCCTCGCACACCACCAGATCGCCGATACGCAGCTCGGTGCCGGGCACCTGCTCCTCACGGTCGCCCACGAGCCGCCGGGCGACGGTGTCGGTCTTGGCCTTGCGCAGGGTGTCGGCCTGCGCCTTGCCCCGGCCCTCGGCCACCGCCTCCGCCAGATTGGCGAAGAGCACGGTCAGCCAGAGCCAGGCGCTGATCGTCCAGCCGAACCAGTCGCCGGGGTCCTTGAACGAGAACACGGTCGTCAGCACGGACCCGACCAACACCACGAACATCACGGGTGACTTGACCATCACCCGCGGATCGAGCTTGCGAAAGGCGTCCGGCAGCGACCTGACCAGCTGCTTGGGGTCGAACAGACCCGTGCCGACGCGCCCTTCTGGGGAACCCTTGTGCCCGGTAGGCACATCGCTGTGCGGCGCGCGGGCCGAAGTGGTGGCTGCGGACATCGAGTCCTCTTCTTGCTTGTCTTGCCTCTTGATGTCTTGCTTCTTGATGTCGGTGGTCATGTCGCCAGCCCCTCGGCGAGGGGGCCCAGCGCGAGTGCCGGGAAGTAGGTCAGACCGGTGATGATCAGGATCGCGCCCACCAACAGCCCGGTGAACAGCGGCTTTTCGGTCCGCAGGGTGCCCGCGGTGGCCGGCACCGGCGTCTGCTCGGCGAGCGAGCCCGCCAGCGCCAGCACGAACACCATCGGCAGGAACCGGCCGAGCAGCATCGCGAGCCCGATCGTGGTGTTGAACCACGGCGTGTCCGCGTTCAGACCGGCGAAGGCCGAGCCGTTGTTGTTGGCGCCGGACGTGTAGGCGTAGAGGATCTCGGAGAATCCGTGCGCGCCGGTGTTGGTCATCGAGTTGGCCGGGGTGGGCAGCGCCATCGCGAAGGCGGTGAAGACGAGCACCAGGGCCGGGGTGATCAGGATGTAGCAGGCCGCCAGCTTGATCTCGCGGGTGCCGATCTTCTTGCCGAGGTATTCGGGAGTACGGCCCACCATGAGGCCCGCGATGAACACCGCGATGATCGCCATGATCAGCATGCCGTAGAGACCGGAGCCGACACCGCCGGGCGCGATCTCGCCGAGCTGCATGCCCAGCAGGTTGAGGCCGCCACCGAGGCCGGTGTTGGACGAGTGGAAGGAGTCCACCGCGCCCGTGGAGGTCAGCGTCGTAGAAATCGAGAAGATCGACGAGGCCCCGATGCCGAAGCGCTGTTCCTTGCCCTCCATCGCACCGCCGGCGATCTCGAACGCCGGTCCGTGGTGGGCGAATTCGGTCCACCACATCAGGCAGATGAAGCCGAGCCAGATGGTCGCCATCGTGGCCAGGATCGCGTACCCCTGCTTCAGCGAGCCGACCATCCGGCCGAAGGTCCGCGTCAGCGAGAACGGGATCAGCAGGATCAGGAAGATCTCGAAGAGGTTGGAGAAGGGGTTGGGGTTCTCAAAGGGGTGGGCGGAGTTGGCGTTGAAGTAGCCACCGCCGTTGGTGCCGATCTCCTTGATGGCTTCCTGGGAGGCGACGGCGCCGCCGTTCCACTGCTGCGAGCCGCCCGCGAACTGTCCGGCTTCATGAATCCCGGAGAAGTTCTGGATGGCACCGCATGCGACGAGCACGATGGCGGCGATCACGGAGAGCGGCAGCAGGATGCGTACGACACCGCGCACCATATCGGCCCAGAAGTTGCCGAGTTCACCGGTACGGATGGGGGTCCCCCCGCTCGAGCGAAGCCGAGAGTGGGGGAGTGCGAAGCCTCGTACGAGACCGACCGCCACCGCGATGCCGACGGCCGAGGAGACGAAGTTCTGCACGGCCAGGCCGCCGGTCTGTACGACGTGGCCCATGGCCTGCTCGCCGTAGTACGACTGCCAGTTGGTGTTCGACACGAAGGACGCGGCGGTGTTGAACGCCTGGTCCGGGTCGATCGAGGCGAAGCCCAGCGAGCCGGGCAGGCTGCCCTGGACGCGCTGCAGGACGTACAGGAAGAGCACGCTCACCGCGGAGAAGGCCAGCACGCCGCGCAGGTACGCGGGCCAGCGCATCTCGGTGTTCGGGTTGGCGCCGATGCCCCGGTAGATCCACTTCTCGACACGCAGATGCTTGTCCGAGGAGTAGACCCGGGCCATGTAGTCGCCGAGGGGTCGGTAGGCCAGCGCCAGCGCCGCGATGAGCGCGAGCAGCTGGAGCACACCGGCAAGTTCGGGGCTCATGTCGGCCGTCAGAACCTCTCCGGGAAGATCAGCGCGACGACGAGATAGCCCAGCAGGGCGACGGCCACGACGAGGCCGACGATGGTCTCGGCGGTCACAGCTTCGCCACCCCCTTGGCGATGAGCGCCACCAGCGCGAACACCGCGATCGTGGTGACGACGAAAGCCACGTCGGCCATCGGAGCTCCTGGATGAGGTACGGAATGCGGGATCGAACCTGACGGTTCGAGGAAACCCGCACTCCGACCGAAAGCGACCGCCGTTGACGGCTCCCTTACGCCGACAGATCCACCCTTGACGCCTTTCTTACGACTGCGGGCCCACGACGGGTGGCTGGGCACGGCTGAAGGCCTGGTGGCGCGGGGGAGTGATCAGGCTCCGGCGTCGCGGCGTACGGGGCCGAGACGTGCGGGGAGGGAGTGGTGCCCGTTGGAGATGAAGGACTCCACCGGGCTCAACTCCTCGTCAGCGACGTGGAGTTGAAGGTCCGGGAACCGGTCGAAGAGCGCCGGGAGCGCGATCCGGGCCTCCATCCGGCCCAGCGGAGCGCCCAGGCAGTGGTGCACGCCGTAGCCGAAGGCGAGGTGCTCCTTGTCGACCCGGGTGACGTCGAAACGGTCGGCGTCCTTCCCGTACTTCGCGGGATCGCGCCCGGCGGCCGCGTACGAGGCGAGGATCGCGTCACCCTTGCCGATCACCATGCCCTCGGGGCCGCCGAGTTCACCGAGGGCCAGGTCCTCCGCGGCGTACCGCAGCGGCAGGCTGGCGACCGGTGCCTGGACCCGCAACGTCTCCTCGATGACGTCGTCCCACGAGGCGGTGCCGGCGCGGACGAGGGCGAGCTGCTCGGGGTGGGTGAGCAGTGCGTGGATGGCGTTGTCGATGAGGTTGACCGTGGTCTCGTGACCGGCGCTGATCATCAGGACCAGGGTGTCGAGCAGTTCCTGTTCGCTGAGCCGGGTGTCGCCCTCGTCGTCGCGGGCGGCGATCAGCCCGGACGTCAGGTCGTCGCCGGGGTGCTCCCGCTTGCCGGCGACGAGTTCGCTCATGACGGCGTACAGCCGGGCATAGGTGTCGGTCACCTCCTCCGGGGTGGCGGCGGTGTGGAAAATGCTGTCCACGATGGACCTCAGCTCGGCGCCCTTCTCCTCGGGCAGCCCGAACAGTTCGCTGATCACGCGAATCGGCAGCGGATAGCAGAACCCCTCGCGCAGATCGACTGGTTCACCCCCGCGCCCCGCCTCGTCCATACGGTCGAGCAGCTCCGTGGTGATCTCCTCGATACGAGGCTGCAGCGCGGCGGTGCGGCGTGCGGTGAACGCCTTGGCGACGAGGGTGCGCAGCCGTTTGTGCTCGCCGCCGTACGCCGTGAACATGTTCTGCACCGCGACCCAGGTGAACAGCGGCCACTCGGGGGAGATCTCCCCGTTGATCCACGAGGGCCAGTGCTGCCGCGGATCCTTGGACACCCGGGAATCGGTGAGCAGCCGCTTCAGCAACTCGGTATCGCTGACCGCCCAGGCCTGAACGCCGTCGGGCAGTCCGACGCGCGTCACCGGCCCGCGCTTCCGTATCCGTGCCGCCTCGCCGTGAATGTCACGGCCGGTCGGGTCGATGACGATGGAGTCCTGCGATAAGTCCTGCTGCCCCATGGGAGCCTCCCACTGATCGAACGCCGATACGGCGAGTGACGCTACGGGGCAGTAGCCTGCCCGGACGAGCCTGTCTGACGCGCGCTGCGCGCCCACAAGTTCCGTACGCGTATCGGCGAGTTGAGGGGTGCTCCGCGCTCGGGAGTCGTGCCGCCTTCAGCTCCCGCCCCGGGCCGGTCCTGAGCCCGGCCCGAGGTGGCCACTTTCACTGAAGCTGTGCCGGGCCCAGCTAGCCGTCCAGGCCGAAGAACGTGATCACGCGGGTTCCCATGCCCCAGGTGTACAGGTTGTGGCCGACGCCCTGGAGGCTGATGGCCTCTACGGGGGCCTGGTCACCGGTGGAGCCGTAGCGGGTACGGGTCCAGCCGGACTGTGGGGAGTCGGTGCGGGACGGCGTCTGGCTGAGGCCGTGCACGTTCGTCCACTGCTTGACCTCCTCCCCGAAGTTGGGGTACCGCAGCACGTCGTCCTCGGTGCCGTGCCAGAGCTGCATACGCGGACGGGGTCCGTTGTAGCCCGGGTAGGCGCCGCGGACCAGGTCGCCCCACGCCTGCGGGGTGCGGATGAGGTTGCCGCCCGAGCAGTCGCTGTTCCACTCGGACCCGTTGGTGGTGGCGAAGCAGGCGAACGGCACGCCCGCGAAGGCGGCGCCCGCCGCGAACACGTCCGGGTAGTCGCCCAGCAGGACGTTCGTCATCATCGCGCCGGAGGAGATGCCGGTGGCGAAGATCCGGTCGGTGTCCGCGTCGTAGGTGCGGGTGACCCAGTCGACCATGGACTTGATGCCCACCGGGTCACTGCCGCCGTCCCGGCGCAGCGCCTGCGGCGAGGAGACGTCGAAGCACTTGCTGGCGCGGGTGACGGACGGGTAGATCACGACGAACCCGTGCCGGTCGGCCAGTTGGGCGTACTCGGTGCCGGAGTGCATCGCCGGACCGGAGCCCGTGCAGTAGTGCACGGCTACCAGGACCGCCGGGTTGGGGGCGACGTTGTCCGGGACGTACAGGTACATCTGGAGGTTGCTGGGGTTGGTGCCGAAGTCGGTGATCTCGGTGAGGGCGGCGGTGGGGGCGGCTTCGGGGGGAGCCTCCGTACGGGCGGAGGCCGCGGGCGCGGTGAGGAACGCGGCCGCGAGTAAGGGCACAAGCGCGCCGAGGAGCGCGACAAGTGCCGAACGCAGGGGTCTCCTCGGGGTGTTGCGGGCAGGGGTGAGCACGTCGTTGTCCCTTCCTCACGAACGAGCCCCCAAGGCATCGTGACATGAACACGTCTCTAGTGGAAGCGCTCCCACAGAGGTGTTCGGGGTTCGCCGCGCAGGCGTACAGGCATCGGCCCTGAACCTTGCTTCTGACCTCTCTCAGGCCTGGGGTTCCTTGACGGGGGACCCGGTCAGCGCCGGCTGAAGCGAGCGCCGTACTCCGATCAAGCCGAGGCTCGCTTGCGAGGCGAGGTCTTCTTCGCCGTCTGCTTCTTGGTCGTGGACTCGGACTTGCTCTTCTCGGCGGTGGACTTCTTGGCCGCGGTTTTCTTCCCCGCCGTCTTCTTGGCCGTGGACGTCGACTTCTTGCCGCTGGTCTCCTTGGGAGCCGTACGGGACGTCTTGCCGGCAGCCCTCTTGCGGGCGGGAAGCCGCTCGACCTCGCCCTCCCCTTCCTCCTCCTCGCCCCGAGAGGCGCGGGCCTCGCGGACGCTGGACTCCAGGGCGGACATGAGGTCGATGACCTTGCCGCCGCGGTCGGCGGCGGGAGGGGCGGGGACCTTCTCGCCGGTGGCCTTCGCGGCGATGAGTTCCTCGACGGCCTCGCGGTAGTCGTCGTGGAGCTCCTCGAAGTCGACCTCGCCGAGCGTGTCCATCAGCGCGTCCGCGAGGTCGAGTTCCTTGTCGCGGACGGTGACGCTCGCGTCCGGGGTCGCGGACTCCGGGGCGCGGACCTCATCCGGCCACAGCAGTCCGTGCATGGCGATGACGTCCTCGACGACCCGCAGCATCCCGAGCCGCTCCCTCCCCCGCAGCGCGAACTTGGCGATGGCGACCCGCCCGCTCCGCTTCAGCGCCTCACGCAGCAGGGTGTAGGGCTTGGCGGCGGGAACTCCGTTCGCCATCAGGTAGTACGCGGCGTCCATCTGGAGCGGATCGATGCGCTCGGCCGGGATGAATCCCACGATGTCGATCGTCTTGGCGGTCGGCAGGGGCAGCGCGGCCAGATCGTCGTCGGTGATCGGGATGATCGTGCCGTCCGGCTCCTCGTATCCCTTGCCGATCTCTTCGGACGCGACCTCCCGTTCCTCCAGCTCGCACACCTTGCGGTAGCGGATACGGCCGCCGTCCTCGGTGTGGATCTGGCGGAAGGAGACCGAGTGGTGCTCCGTGGCGTTCACCAGCTTGATCGGGATGCTGACCAGGCCGAAGGAGATGGCGCCGTTCCAGATAGATCTCACGTTCGACACCTTTCAGGTCGTTTCAGGTCATTTCGTCCCGATACGTGGGATTCTCATCGTATGACGCCGATCACGGAGGTGGAGGGGCGAAAGCTCGCGCTGAGCAACCTGGGGAAGGTGCTCTATCCGGCGACCGGTTTCACCAAGGGCGAGGTGCTGCACTACTACGCGACGGTGGCGGACCCGCTGCTCGCCCACCTCCGCGACCGCCCCCTGTCCTTCCTGCGCTACCCCGACGGGCCCGACGGCCAGGTCTTCTTCGCCAAGAACGTTCCGCCGGGTACGCCCGAGTGGGTCGGCACGACGGAGGTTCCGCGGTCGGAGGGGGCGGCCCGGATGGTGCTGATCCAGAACCTCGCCTCGCTGATGTGGGCGGCGAACCTGGTCACGGAGTTCCACACTCCCCAGTGGCGTGCGGACACCCCTCACCTCGCGGACCGCCTGGTCTTCGACCTCGACCCGGGCGCGCCCGCCACGATCGTCGAGTGCTGCCGGGTGGCACTGTGGCTCCGGGACCGCCTGGCCGCGGACGGCCTGCGGGCCTACGCGAAAACCTCCGGCTCCAAGGGCCTGCATCTCCTCGCCGCGCTGGAGCCGACGCCGTCCTCCGAGGTCACGTCATACGCCAAGTCCCTGGCGATGGAGGCCGAGGCGGAGCTTGCCCCTCTGGTCACGCATCGCATGACGCGGAGCCTGCGCCCCAGGAAGGTCTTCGTCGACTTCAGCCAGAACGCCGCTCGCAAGACCACGGCGACCCCGTACACCCTCCGGGCCCGCCAGGCGCCCACGGTTTCCACGCCGGTGACCTGGCCGGAAGTCACGAGCTGCGCCCACCCCACCGACCTGACGTTCCACGCCCCGGACCTCGCCGCCCGTCTGCGCGAGCACGGCGACCTGTTGTCCCCGCTGTTCGACCCGGCCCAGGCCCACCAGCTTCCTTAGAGGTCCTTGAGGCTTAAGGAGTCCGTGAGGTAGGCGTCCAGTGCGGCGGCGCCGGTGAGCATGGCGCGGCTTCGGGCCGAGAGGCGGGCGTGCCAGTCGTGCAGCGTCGACTCGAGCGGCACGATACCTCCGGCGGAACGGACCTGGGCGATCAGCGGGGCGACCTGTTCGAGCAGGTAGCCGCCTCGTCGGAGCTGGTGGACCAGGAGGGCGTCACGTACGTCGGCCGCGCTGTAGACCCGGTAGCCCGTCTGCGGGTCGCGGCGCGGCCGGACCAGGCCGGCGCGTTCCCATTTACGCAGGGTGGCCGGGCGGATGCCGAGCCTTCTCGCCAGGGGGCCGACGAACATCTCGCCGCGTTCCTGCGGTACGGGCTCGAGGTCGCGCAGCGCGGCTTCGACCGACTGGAGGGTGCGGCGGTCGTCGAGCAGCTGGGCGTGGCTCTCGTCGATGAGCCGCAGCGCGTCCTCGGCGGCGTCCCGGTTGACCGCCTGCATGATCGCCGTGGCCGTCTGATGGCCGTGTCCGGGCACGAGAGCGAGGAACGCGCGCAGGGCTTGCGCGTGCCGCGGGGTGTAGGTGCGGTAGCCGTACGAGGTGCGTTCCGCGGCCGGAAGGATCCCGGCCGCCTCGTAGTTGCGGACCGCCTGCGTGGACAGTCCGTGCGCTCGCGCCAGGTCGACCGGCCTGAGTCGACCACCACTTTGAAGGTGACCATCACTTTGAAGGTTTCGCACCACTACCCTGCCCAGATCGACGAAAAGTTTCCACTGATAGTTCAACGATACCGTTGAGGGCATGCCTGCTGATGTCACAGACACCGCCCATGTCGTCGACCCTGCAACCGTCATGGGGTTGCTCCCCGCCAAGCCACGGCTGCTCGCCCTGGGCGAGCCCACCCACGGCGAGGACTCTCTGCTCGACCTGCGCAACGAGCTCTTCCGGCAACTCGTCGAGCAGGAGGGCTACCGGACGATCGCGATCGAGAGCGACTGCATGACGGGCCTCGTCGTGGACGACTACGTCACCTCGGGCACGGGCACCCTCGACGAGGCCATGGAGCACGGCTTCAGCCACGAGTGGTTCAACGCGTCCGCGGCCAACCGCGAGCTGGTGCGCTGGATGCGCGCGTACAACGACGGCCGGCCCGCGTCCGAGCGGCTCCGCTTCGCCGGTTTCGACGGCCCTCTGGAGATGACCCACGCCTCGAGCCCCCGGCAAGCCCTCACCGCACTCCACGCCTACCTCGCCGCCCGGGTGGACGCCGACCTGCTTCCCTGCACCGCGGAAACACTCGACCGCCTGCTCGGCGCCGACGACCGGTGGACCAGTCCCGCCGCGATGATGGACCCGGCCCAGTCCGTGGGGCAGTCGGCCGAGGCCAGGGAGTTGCGGCTGCTCGCCGACGATCTGGTGGCACTGCTCGACGCGCAGACGCCGCACCTGATCACGGCGACGTCGCAGGACGACTGGGACCGGGTACGCCTGTACGGGCGCACGGCGACCGGCCTACTGCGCTACCACTACTGGATGGCCGACACCTCGCCGGCCCGCATGACGCGGCTGTGCGCGCTGAGGGATTCGATGATGGCCCACAACCTCCTTGCCGTCGCCACTCGGGGCCCGGCACTCGTCCACGCCCACAACTCCCATCTCCAGCGCGAGAAGAGCACGATGCAGATGTGGCAAGGGCCGGTGGAGTGGTGGAGCGCCGGCGCGCTGGTGAGTGCCCAACTCGGCGAGGCGTACGCCTTCCTGGCCACGGCCCTCGGCACGATCCGCCACCAGGGGGTGGACACCCCTCCCCCGGACACCGTCGAGGGGCTGCTGTACGCGCTCCCGCAGCAACGCTGCCTGGTCGACGCCCGCGCGCTGGCCGCCACGCTCGCCGACGCGACGCCCGCTCCCCGCGAGTCCCCCTGGTACGGCTACGCCCCCCTGAACCCGGCACACCTGACCGGCACCGACGGGATCGTGTTCGTGAAGGACGCCCGGCGAAGCCAGTCCTAGTACTCCAACAGGAAGGGCTGCCCTAGACCCGCCCCCAGGTCCCCCGGTCCCGTGCCATCGCATGGAGCGCCTCGACATCCGCCGGCTTCAGCACGCCTCCCGTACGGGCCAGGGACGAGACGTCCGCGTCCTGGAGGACGACAACCTCACGCGGCGGCGTCGCGACCGAAACGTTCGACGGCGCGAACAGCGCCAGCACCGGATGCACCTCCGCCGTCAGCGCATACGACGCCCGGTCCGCGACGGACCGGACCCCGCGCAGCAACGGCGACGGCTCCCGGCGCCCCACCGTCACCATGGGATCAGCGACCAGCACCCGCTGCTTACGGGCGTACAGCGTATGGACGGCGAACAGCCCACCCGGTCCGATCACCAGGTGGTGAAGGCGGTCGCCACCAGGCAGCGGAACGGAATGCAGCGCATGCCCCCCAGCCCCCTCCAGCTCGTCCAGCGCCTCCCCCACGGCCAGCTCCGCGGCAAGCGCCCGCCGCCGGGGATCGGGCCGCAGCCGGTGCGGGGCGGACGGATCGCGGTCCAGAGCGATCTGGAGGGCCTCACCGGGCCGGTTGGGGGCGAGGTCGTCGTCCGGGTGCAGAGTGAGCCGGGCGAGCTCCGCGGGGGTCGGGACCGGCGGCGGCCCCACGGTCACAGGGCCGGTCAGAAACGGGCCGAGCGCGTCGAGGACGTCCTCGCGCCGGTCGTCGCTGAACAGGTTGACCCGGCCCGCGTCCCTGTCGTACCAGGCGACGTTCCTGCCGTCGGCGTGACAGACGTACAGCCGTTCCTGACCGTGCCGCCAGGTCGGTACAACGCGCAGTCGGCTCATGCACCATCACCCCAGACCATGGGAACAGGCGGGGTACTCCAGGGGCAAGAACCCAGTTACCTTTGTCACGACTTGAGCGGGAGGTGCCGTTGCGGCCCAGTAGCAAGCAACCCGATGTGCCGGCCCCGGACAGCCCCTGGAGCGAGATCGTGCCCGGCCTGTGGATGGGCGGACACGAGTACGCGAGCCGGTCCGGCGGGTTGGAGTTCGCCGTCGTACGCGATGAATTCGACCTGGTCCTGACCTTGCTCCGACTACCCGGACACGGCCCCGACAACCATGTGGAACACCATGTGTGGCCGATCCCGGACGGCCCTCTGGACGGTACGCAGCTCGCCGGCGTCCTGCGGCTCGCACGGACCGCGGGCGAGGGGCTGACGCAGGGCCGCCGGGTCCTGGTCCGCTGCTACCACGGCTACAACCGCTCGGGCCTGGTCGTCGCCCACGCCCTGATCCGCGCGGGCCACACCGCCGACGAGGCGATCCGCCTGATCCGCAGCCGCCGTTCCCGGTGGGCCCTGCACAACGATCTCTTCGTGGCGTACCTGAAAACCGGTCTCGACACGGTCCGGCTCCTCGAAGAGCTGGCCGAATGATCAGCGGAGACCGGAGCTCACCCCGATGGCGCAGCAGGTGAGGCGACCCCCCAAAGGCCGACGCATAGCGTGGCGCTCAGTCACCAACAGTTACCCCGGCTGGACGGCGGTGCTCGGCTCAGCCGCTCACCACGGCCGTTGACGAAGGCTCCCGTACGAGCGCGGCAGGCAGGGCCACGTACGCCGTGATACCCGAACCGGCGGTGGGACGCAGCTCCACATGAGCGCCGAGGCGGGAGGCGAGCGCACCCACCACATGGTGGCCGAGGAAGCGCGTGGGTGCTGTGAGGAAGGAACCGCTGCCGGACAGCAGGGCGTTGGCCTCGGCCATGCGTTCCCGGGTCATGCCGATGCCGCGGTCGACGATCGCCAGGCAGTACTCGGCGCCGTCCCGCCAGCCGTAGACCTCGACCTGCTGGTGGGGCGGGCTGAACATCAGGGCGTTCTCGACGAGTTCGGCCAGCAGATGGGACAGCTCGGCGACGGCATGGCCGCGGATGCGGCAGGCCCCGACGTCGACGGCCGCCACCCGGCGGTACTGCTCGACCTCCGAGACGGCCGACTGCACGACCTCGGCGACGGTGACCATGCCCGGCAAGGACCGGGCGGGAGCCTCCTCGCCGGCGAGGACGAGCAGGGACTCGGCGTTGCGGCGCATGCGCGTGGCCAGGTGGTCGAGCTCGAAGAGTTCGGCGAGGGCGTCCGGGTCGAGTTCCTGGCTCTCCAGGGTGGTGATCAGGCCGAGCTGGCGCCTGAGCAGCGTCTGGTTGCGGCGGCCGAGGCTGGCCAGGGACTCGGTGCTGTTGCGGCGCAGGACGGCCTGTTCGGCGGCGAGGCTCACAGCGGTGTGCTCGACATTGCGCAGGGCGGCGGCCAGTCGGGTGATCTCCCGTGCGGTGCCCGGGAGTTGGGACGGCCGTGATGTGTTCGGGTCGCCGGGGCGGGGCGTGTCCAGGTCAGCCTCCTGGATGCGTTTGACGGCGGTCGGCAGCCGGGTGCCCGCGACCGCGTCGGCCTCGTCGGCGAGGGCGCCGAGGGGACGGGTGATGGAGCGCGCGGAGATGACGGCGAGCGCGGTGGCCACGGCGACGATCAACGCGCCCAGGCCGAGGAAGCCGCCGAGTTCGAGGGTGGCGGCGGCGCCGCTGTCGTCGGCGTCGGCACGTACGTCGTCGCCGACCGTGCGCTGCACCTGGTGCAGATCGTCGACGAGGGTCGTCATGTCCCGCCACCAGCGGGCCGGGGCGACGTCCAGCCGTGAACCGTCGGCGCCTTGCTCGGCCTGCGTCTCGTAGCCGCCGACGCGCCGGGCGGCGGCCGTCTTGAAGGCCGCGTCGAGGCCGGACTGCTGGGCAGGCGTGGCGAGTTGGCGGAACTGGCCGAGCGCGGCGAGGCGGGTGGCGCGGATCTCGGTGAAGTCGAGGTACTCGCCGCCGCGGAAGCGCCCGGCCGCGAACACCCCGTTGAGGGAGCCGCGTTCGAGGGCCACGGCCTCGGTGGCGCGGGCCAGGGCCTGCAAGGCCTGGACGCCCTCGGTGATACGGCGCTCGCCGTGGGCCGCGCCCGCGGACTCGGCGTCGATGAGGGCGGTGACGGCCTTGGTGTAGTAGGTCAGGGTGCCGGCCCGGTCGGCGGTACCGCCGTCGACCTCGGCACGGGTCGCGGCGAGATCGACGAGGGGTACCTGGGCATCGTCGAGGGCGGAGGCGGCGGCGCCCGGCAGATCACCGCTCTCCTCCGAGAGCACCGCTCGCAGTGCGGCGGAGGCGTCGTCGGTACGGTCCCGCTGGTTCCGTACGTCGTCCCGGTACTCCTCGGCACCGCCCAACAGCCCGTTGGTGAGCCCGCGTTCGCGTTGCAGTTCCCGTACCAGATCCTGCACCCGCAGCAGCACGCCCACCTGCGCCTCGGTCCCTTGAGCGGCGGACCAGTCGGCGGCGCGGTCGGCGACGCCCAGCCCCGTCAGCACGAGCAGCAGGCAGGTCGGCACGGCCAGCACGATGGCCATGCGCCCACGGATGGAGTTCCAGCCGGGAAGGGCAGGAAGGGTGGGAAGTTTGGTCAGCACGTTCCCCGTCATGCCCCGCGAGGCTACGGACGGGCCGGTGAGGCGGCGGTTTCCCACCCGTAAGACATCGGTGCACAGGAACTCACCCTGCGCCAGCGGCAGTTGTGAGAAGCGGAGGTAAGGGGACGGGACGCGCGGCCCTCGGCGGCACGGCCTCCCCGAGGGGCTGGGCTGCTCGGTCTAGCGACGGCGGTTGATCGCGGTGAGGTCGATGGTGGTGGGGAACGGCTCGCCCACTGTCAGCCTGTTGTGAAAGATGCCCGTGGGCACGTATGAGCTCGTGGCGGGATCGAGCTCATAGACGTAAGCCACAGGGAGGCCATCGTTCTCCTCCACACGCCAGTAGTGGACGATCCCCGCGTCCGCGTACTTGCGGGGCTTGACCTTACGGTCGCGTTCCTCAGAGTCCTCCGAGACGATCTCGACAGCGAGGATGACGTCGTCCGGGTGAAGCCGCGTCCGCTTGGGTCCCAGGTCCGCGCCGGCTCGGACCACGAGCACATCAGGCTCCGGGCGGTTGCGCTTGTCAAGCTTGACCGTGAACTCACGGAAGACGTCGAACTCGTCCGGCACCTGCTCGAGCAGGCTGTTCTCCAGCAGACGCAGGGTACGCATGTGAAACTCGGTCTGCGGACTCACGAGGACAAGACTCCCGTCGATCAGCTCCGTGTGCGGAGGCAGGTTCGGGAGCTGGTCAAGGTCGTCTGCTGTCCAGCCGCCAACCGGCGGACGAGGCCAGTCGTAGCCTTCGTCCACCTCGTACTCGTGTGCGGCGCTCATGATCGCTCCCATGGGACGGAGTCTGCCTGACGCAGTCAGCGTATCCAGGACGAACAGCGATTCGCCGCCCCACCGAGTGATCATCGGACGCGCCGTTGACGTCTCACGTCAGCCCTCCGCCCCCGCCTCGATCGCCCCCTCCACCTCCGCCACCCGCTCCCTCTCCTCCACCGCGAAGCGCTCCGCGTCCAGCTTCTCCGCGATCTCCTCGTCCTGGGCCATCAGCTGGTCCAGGTTGGAGTTGCCCATCTCGAAGACGCCCATGTCGACGTACGCCTGCTGGAGTCGCTTGCCCCACAGGCCGATGTCCTTGACGCAGGGGACGATGCGACTGAAGAGCAACTGGCGGAACAGGGCGAGGAATTCGGACTGCTCGCTGTACTCCTCGGCCTCCGCCTTGGGGATGCCGAAGTGCTCCAGGACCTCGACACCGCGCAGCCGGTCGCGCATCAGGTAGCAGCCCTCGATGACGAACTCCTCGCGTTCGCGCAGTTCGGCGTCGGAGAGCTGCTTGTAGTAGTCGCGCAGCGCCATACGGCCGAAGGCCACGTGACGGGCCTCGTCCTGCATGACGTACGCGAGGATCTGCCGCGGCAGCGGCTTGTCGGTCGTGTCCCTGATCATGCCGAAGGCGGCCAGAGCGAGGCCCTCGATCAGAACCTGCATTCCGAGGTACGGCATGTCCCAGCGCGAGTCGCGCAGGGTGTCGCCGAGCAGGGACTGGAGGTTGTCGTTGACCGGGTAGACGAGCCCGATCTTCTCGTGCAGGAAGCGTCCGTAGATCTCCGCGTGCCGGGCCTCGTCCATCGTCTGGGTCGCGGAGTAGAACTTGGCGTCCAGGTCGGGCACGGACTCGACGATCCGGGCCGCACAGACCATCGCGCCCTGCTCGCCGTGCAGAAACTGGCTGAACTGCCAGGAGGCGTAATGCTTGCGCAGCTCGCCCTTGTCCCGTTCCGTCATCTTCGCCCAGTGCCGGGTGCCGTAGAGGGTGAGTGACTCGTCGGGGATACCGAGCGGGTCGTACGGGTCAACCTCCAGGTCCCACTCGATACGCCGCTGTCCGTCCCACTGCTTGTCCTTGCCCTTCTGGTACAGGGCGAGCAGCCGGTCCCGTCCGTCGTCGTACTCCCAGCTGAACCGTGCCGCACCGCTCGCGGGCACCTGCCAGAGGGGGTCTCCCGGGTCCTGGGCATAGAGGTCATACGTCGGCATGGTGCGCAGGCTCCCGCGTGCTAGACGAAGTGTCAACAAGTCTCACGCAAGGGATTGACGCGCTTGCTGACAGGCGGTCTCATAAGCGTTGACCACCGGTAACTCTCTTGACCTGTCCGGATCTTCGAAGAGGTGGCTCGGCCATGACGACCCTGACGGAAGCCGACGCGCTCGAAGGTGTGCGCGATGCGCTCGGCATGCTCAAGGACCGGGAACAGGTGGCCGCGCGGCTGCTCGACGCGTCCGCGAAACACTCCTTCGACCCTGACAAGGAGCTGGACTGGGACGCGCCCTTCGAGGACGGCAAGTGGTTCTGGCCGCCGGAACTGGTGTCGCTGTACGGCACGCCGATGTGGCAGCGGATGTCCCAGGAGCAGCGGATACTCCTCTCCCGGCACGAGGCCGCGGCGCTGGCCTCGCTGGGGATCTGGTTCGAGATCATCCTGATGCAGCTGCTCGTACGGCACATCTACGACAAGGCGGCGACGAGTGCGCACGTGCGCTACGCGCTGACCGAGATCGAGGACGAGTGCCGTCACTCGAAGATGTTCGCCCGTCTCATCAGCCGGGGCGACACCCCGTACTACCCGGTGAGCCGCCTCCACCAGAACCTCGGGCGCCTCTTCAAGACGATCTCCACCACCCCGGGTTCCTTCACGGCGACGCTGCTCGGCGAGGAGGTCCTCGACTGGATGCAGCGCCTGACGTTCCCCGACGAACGCGTCCAGCCCCTGATCCGCGGCGTCACCCGGATCCACGTCGTCGAGGAGTCCCGCCACGTCCGCTACGCCCGCGAAGAACTCCGTCGCCAGATGGTGACCGCGCCGCGCTGGTCCCAGGAGTTCACCCGCATCTCCTCCGGGGAGTTCGCCCGCGTCTTCTCCGTCGCGTTCATCAACCCCGACGTCTACACCAACGCCGGGCTCGACCGCCACGAGGCGCTGGCCCAGGTCCGGGCCAGCGCACACCGCCGCGAGGTCATGCAGACCGGAGCCAAGCGGTTGACGGACTTCCTCGACGACATCGGGGTGTTGCGGGGGGCGGGGCGGCGCTTGTGGAGGTCGTCGGGCTTGCTGGCGTGACGCGGCGCGGTGAACGGCGCGACAAGCCACGACGGCGCCGCACCCGCCCAACCGCCGGAGGCACCCCGCGGGGATGCGCGACCAGCCACAACGAACCCGCGCCCGACAACGAACCCACCCTGCTCAACCGCCGGAGGCAACCGGCTACCCTGACCGATATGACCACCGCCCGCACATACCGGCGGCTCACCGTCGAACAGCGGCGCGGCCAGCTGCTGAACGCGGCGTTGGAGCTCTTTGCCCGGCAGGTCCCTGAGGACGTTTCCCTCGATGATGTGGCGGAGGCCGCGGGGGTGTCGCGGCCGCTCGTGTACCGGTACTTCCCCGGCGGGAAGCCGCAGTTGTACGAGGCGGCCCTGCGATCCGCCGCCGAAGAGCTGGAGCACTGCTTCGCCGAGCCCCCGGAGGGGGCGCTGACGAAGAGACTGGCGAGCGCGCTCGACCGCTACCTCGCCTTCGTGGACGAGCACGACGCGGGATTCAGCGCCCTCCTCCAGGGCGGGAGCGTCATCGAGACGTCCCGGACGACCGCCATCGTGGACGGAGTCCGCCGCGCCGCCGCCGAGCACATCCTGAGTCACCTGGACGTGAAGGAACCGGGGCCACGGCTCCGGATGACCGTGCGGATGTGGATCACCGCCGTCGAGGCCGCCTCCCTCATCTGGTTGGACGAGGAGAAGGAACCGCCGCTGGACGAGTTGCGCGACTGGCTGGTCGAGCAGTTCGTGGCCTGTCTCGTGGCGACCGCCGGACGCGACCCGCAGACCGCCGGCGTCGTACGGGCCGCACTCGCGATGGAGAGCGCCGAGGGACCGCTCGGCGAGCTGGTCCACCGGGTGCTTCCCGTGATCGGCGACGCCCCGTTTGTGAGACTGGACCCGTGAAGAGCGAAAACACTCCCTTCGTGGGCGGCCCGCTCGACGGCCGCGTACTTCCGGTACTGCTCGGCATGACCGGGCACCCGCCGAAGGTGTACCGGGTTCCGGTCCCGGACTCGGCGGGCGGTCCGCCGACCGTTCTCGTCTACCGGCGCGTTCCGGCGGCGCAGGGCCGAAAGCTCGCCCTCCACCCGGGGTGGAAGTACGAGTTCGATCCCGAGGGCGACAAGGGCGGCAAGCTCAAATGGCCGTGGTCCAAGCCGGAGACCAAGCCAGGCGCCACGCCGGGCGCGAAGCCCGACGACGCCCACGAGTGACCGCCTTGAGCCGAACCGACCACTGCCCGCGCGAGCGCGACGCAGCCGTCTGATGCTCGCGGTACGAGGTGGAGGGGCCACCCCGTACCGGAGGTGATGACGTGTCAGGAAGGCTTCTGCGTCTGGTCTGTACGGCGGCGATCGCGGCCGGCACAGCTCTCTCGCCCGCACCCACAGGAGCCGCCGCGGAGCCCGGCGAACGGCCCGTAGCCGAACTGCTGACAGACCTTCAGCGCCTCTACCGGCAAGCCGAGCAGGCCACCGAGACCTACAACGCCACCGAGGAGAAGCTGAACAAGCAACGCGCCGAGGTCGGGAAGCTGAACCGGCGGCTCGCCAGGGCCCGGCTCACCCTGCACGACAGCCGCAGCGCCGCCGCACGGCTCGCCCGGCAGCAGTACCAGAGCAGCACCGAGATCTCCCCGTACGTACGCCTGCTCCTCGCCCGCGACCCGCAGCACGCCCTCGACCAGGCGCATGTGATCCGGCAGGTCTCCAAGCGCCGGGCCGTGACGGTGAACCGGCTGACCGGCAGCGAGAAGAGGACGGACAAACTCGCCCGAACCGCCCGCAAGGCCCTCGACGGCCAACTCGCCCTCGCCGAACGGCAGAAGAAGAACCGTGACACCGTACGGACGCGCCTCGAGGACGTCGAGGAACTGCTCGCCTCCCTCAGCGCGGACCAGCTCGCCGAACTCGCCGAGCTGGAGAAAGCCTCGGAGGCGGAGGCGCAGGAGGAACTCGTGACTTCCGGTGCGCTCGGCAGCAGCGCGCGCCCGCCCTCGCGGCAGGGCGAAGCGGCGCTGCGGTACGCCGTGGAGCAGATCGGCAAGCCGTACGAGTCGGGCGCCGAGGGGCCGGACACGTACGACGGCTCGGGGCTGACGTCCGAGGCCTGGGAGTACGCGGGGCAGCCCATCCCGCGTACCAGCCAGGAGCAGTGGGAACGGCTCGACAGGGTGCCGCTGAGCGAACTGCGACCCGGGGACCTCGTCGTCTACTTCCCCGAGGCCACCCACGTCGCCCTCTATCTCGGCAACGGCATGGTCATCCACGCCCGGCCCGGCGCGAAGGTCAAGGTCTCACCGCTCGCGGCCAACCCCGCCCTCGGCGCGGTCCGCCCGGACCCGGCCGGGGAGCCCGTACGGCAGTACACGCCACCGAAGCTCCCTCCGGGCGCGAGGGACGGATCGGACGAGGGATACGAGGGCGAGAGCTACGAGGCCGAAGCCTCCGCCTCGCCCGCCACCGACGCCAGATAAGCCTCGGTCTTCTCCGGCTCGTAGAAGAAGTGCTCGAAGTCCGCCGGGTCGTTGAAGCCGTTGGCGAAGCGGTCGGCGACCGGTGGGAGCTGGCCTGCCGCGCCGATCAGGTTCAGGACGTGCTCCGGCGGGGCGCCGAGCATCGCGTTGGTCCACTTGGTGACGTACTGGGCGGTGTCCCAGTAGCGCTCGAAGGTCTGGCGCATCCAGGCCTCGTCGAAGGGCTGATCACCGTGCGAGAGGATCGAGTCCAGGTACGAAGCGGCGCATTTCGAGGCGGAGTTGGAGCCCTGGCCGGTGATCGGGTCGTTCGCCACGACGACGTCCGCGACGCCCAGGACCAGTCCGCCGCCGGGGAGGCGGCCGACGGGGTTGCGGACGGTGGGGGCGTAGCGGCCGGACAGCGTGCCGTTCGCGTCGGTCAGTTCGACCTTGGTGGCCCGCGCGTACTCCCACGGCACGAACTTCTCCATGAGTTCCAGGGTCAGGGAGAGGTGTTCGGCCGGGTCCTTGACGCCCTGGAAGACGTCGAGCGGGCCGCCGGGTATGCCCTCGAAGAAGAGGATGTCGGCGCGGCCGGAGTTGGTGACGCAGGGCATGACGAAGAGTTCGCCGACGCCGGGGACCAGGTTGCAGCGGACCGCTTCGTAGTCGGGGTGTTCGGGGCGCGGGCCGAGGCCGTGTACGTACGAGACGGCCAGGGCGCGCTGCGGCTCGCTGTACGGGGAGCGGGCCGCGTCCCGGCCGAACATGGAGACCAGCTCGCCCTTGCCGGCCGACACCAGGACCAGGTCGTACGTACGGGAGAAGTAGTCGAGGTCGGAGACCGCCGCGCCGTGGACGACCAGCTGGCCGCCGCGCTGCGCGAACGTCTCCATCCAGCCGGCCATCTTCACGCGCTGGTCGACCGACTGCGCGTATCCGTCGAGGCTGCCCACCCAGTCGATCGCCCGCTGGGTGGGGCCCGGGTCGTGCGAGCCGGGGGCGGCGACCGAGACACCGAGTCCTTCGATCTTCGGGGCCTTGGACTCCCAGAAGTTCAGCTCGAGATCGCGCTCGTGCTGCAGGGCCGTGTGGAACATGCACTGCGTGGACATGACGCGGCCGGTACGGATCTCGTCCGCCGTCCGGTTGGACATCAGGGTGACCTCGTACCCGTGCGACTGGAGTCCGAGGGCGAGCTGGAGTCCGGACTGGCCGGCTCCGACGACGAGTATCTTCCGCATGCGGGTCCTGTCTCCTACTGGAACTACTGACCTGGAACTACTGGCGATTACTCGGGGCTGACGGCGAGCGCGTGGCCGACGAGGGCCAGCAGGGTCTCGATCACCGAGATCCGGCGGCGCGCGTCCATGATCATGACGGGTATGTGGGCGGGCACGGTGAGGGCCTCGCGTACGTCTTCGGGTTCGTACCGCTCGGTGCCGTCGAAGTGGTTGACGGCGACGACGTACGGCAGTCCGCAGCTCTCGAAGTAGTCGAGGGCGGGGAAGCAGTCCTTCAGGCGGCGAGTGTCGGCGAGGACGACCGCGCCGATCGCCCCGCGGACAAGGTCGTCCCACATGAACCAGAACCGCTGCTGGCCCGGTGTGCCGAAGAGGTAGAGCACCAGGTCGTCGTCGAGCGTGATGCGGCCGAAGTCCATGGCCACGGTCGTCGTCAGCTTCTCGGGCGTCGCGGTGAGATCGTCGGTGTCCTCGCTCGCCTCGGTCATCAGCGCCTCGGTCTCGAGGGGCGTGATCTCCGAGACGGCGCCGACGAGCGTGGTCTTGCCGACGCCGAAGCCGCCCGCCACCACGATCTTCGTGGCGATCGGGGCGCGCGTCGGGTCCGTCTGCCAGGCCTGAAGGCTCTCGTCCGCGTCCGGGACGGCTATGGGTTCGGCGGCGGCCTCAGAGACGGCGGAGTCCATTCAGCACCCTTTCGAGCAGTGCGCGGTCCGGCTGTCCCGGGCCGTGACCGGTTCCGTACACGCGGATCTTTCCCTGATCCGCCAGATCGCTGATGAGTACGCGGACCACGCCGAGCGGCATCTTCAGCAGCGCGGCGATCTCGGCCACGGTCCGCATGCGGCGGCAGAGTTCGACGATGGCCCGCATCTCGGGCATGACACGGGTGTTGAGGGAGCCGTTCGTCAACTCCCGCCGTTCCTCGGGGGCTTCGAGCGCTGCGGTGCTCGCCACGAAGGTCTCGACGAGCAGTACGTGGCCGAAGCGCGTACGGCCGCCGGTGAGCGAGTACGGGCGTACGCGGGCCGGTTTTCTGTCGCCGCCGCGTATCGGAAGCTTGGGCGCCTGGCTGCTCACTGGGTGCTCCCTATCGACGCGTCCTCTATCGACTGGCGCAGCTCGCTGCGGAGTTCGGGGGTCAGGACGTGCCCGGCGCGGCCCACGAAGAGCGCCATGTGGTACGCGACGACGCTCATGTCGCAGTCCGGGGCGCCGTGCACGCCGAGCAGCGAGCCGTCGCTGATCGACATGACGAAGAGGCTGCCCTCCTCCATCGCGACCATCGTCTGCTTGACGCCGCCGGAGTCCATCAGCCGTGCGGCACCGATGGTGAGGCTGCCGATGCCGGAGACGACGGTGGCCAGGTCGGCGGAGGAGCCCCTGGGGCCGGTGGGCCCGCCGGTGCCCGCCACCGCGACGGCCTCCGCGTTCCTCCCGGGGTCGGAGGAGAGCAGCAGCAGACCGTCGGAGGAGACCACCGCGACCGACAGGATGCCCGGCACCTCCTCGACGAGGTTCGTCAGCAGCCAGTGCAGATTGCGGGCCTCATTGCTCAGTCCGAAGGTACTCGGCGCCTTCAACTGCTTGCCTCCTCGACAGTGTCCCCCTGGACGTTGTCCCCCTCGGTTTCCACGACTTCCGCTGCGCGTTCCCGTACGGGTTCTGATGCGCGCTCGCGCTCCGCCGTGCGCGCCGTCTGCTGCTCGGCGAGCTCCGCCTCGACGTCGCGGCGGCCCTCGATCGCCCCGCGGTGGAACCCGCCCAGCCTGCGGCGCAGCGCCTCGGCGTCCACGGACGCCGCGCGCGGCCTGGCCGCCGGGGCGGGCGCGTTGACCTTGGGCGTCCGCTTGGGCAGGCCCTTGTCGGTGACCCGCTCGGGTTCGTCCGCGACCGGTGCGGCTGCGACCTGTTGGCCTGCGACCCGCTCATCGGCGAAACGATCGTGTGCGAAACGGTCGTCGTGGGCCCGCTCGTGCGAGTCGGGGCCGATGGCGTACGGGTCGGGGTTGCCGGCCTGCGCGGGGATGGCGATGAGCGCCATGGTGGTCTCGGGGGCGGAGGGCTCGGGGGGCCCGGATTGCTCGGGAGGCTCGGCAGACTCCGAGGGCTCAGCGGGCACAAGAGGTTCGGCAGATTCCCAGGCCTGAGCGGGCGCAGAGGGCTCAGCGGTTTCCGGCCGCTCTGGATCCTCGGCGGGCCGAGCGGACTCTGCCTGCTGAGCCGATTCAGCCGGCGCGGCCTCGGCTTCCGGTGCGAAGGGCGCCGCGTCGTCGCGTACGGCTTCCCCGGCGCCGGTGCCGGAATCGGCGGGCGCGAAGGACGCGGCATCGTCCCGTACGAACCCCTCGGCGCCAGTCTCGGAATCGGCGAGCGCGAAGGGCGCGGCGCCGTCGCGTACGACGTCCCCGGCGCCGGTGCCGGAATCGGCGGGCGCCAAGGACGCGGCATCGTCCCGTACGAACCCCTCGGCGCCGGTGCCGGAATCGGCGAGCGCGGAGGACGCCGCTTCCTCCCGTACGAACCCCTCGGCGCCGGTCTCGGAATCGGCGGGCGCCGCCTCGTCGTCCCGGGTGCCCGTGCCGGAATCGGCGCCGGCGTCGGAATCGGCACCGGTGTCGTCCCGTGCCGCCTCTTCCGCCGCCGCGATCAGCGGATCCCCGCTCGAATGGCCCGATTGGCCCGAACGGCCGTGCAGCACATTGGAGTTGGCCTCGGAGTCGGCGCCGGGGAACGACAGCGACCGGGCGCCGCCGAGTGCCGGGTGGGTCGACGAGGGGACCGCCACGGCGGGAGCGGCGGCGAGCAGCGACTTGGGCAGAACCACGACCGCCGCGATACCGCCCTGCTTCTGCTCGCGCAGCCGTACCCGTACGCCGTGCCGGTGTGCGAGCCGCGCCACCACGTACAGGCCGAGCCCGAGACCCTCGCCGCTCTCCTGGTCGTAGGTGTCGTACGCGTCTTCGGGGTCGAAGTCCGAGAGGCGGGCGTTGAGCTGGTCGAGCCGGTCGGTGGTCATGCCGATGCCCTCGTCCTGGACGGAGAGCATGATCTCGCCGCTTTCCAGGAGCCAGCCCGAGACCTCGACGGGAATGTCGGGCGGCGAGAACGACGTGGCGTTCTCCATGAGTTCGGCCATCAGGTGGCTGATGTCGTCCGCCGCGAACCCGGCGAGGTGCGCGTGCGGCGGCAGCGCGGCGATCCGTACCCGTTCGTAGCGCTCGATCTCGCTGACAGCGGCGCGTGCGACATCGACGAGCGGGACCGGCTCGGGGTGCTGGTGGCCGTGTTCGGCACCGGCGAGGACCAGCAGGTTCTCGCTGTGGCGGCGCATGACGGTGGCGAGGTGGTCGAGGCGGAAGAGCGTGGCGAGCCGATCGGGGTCCTGCTCGCGTTCCTCGAGCTGCTCGATGACGGAGAGCTGCCGCTCGACGAGGCCGAGGGTGCGCAGCGAGAGGTTGACGAAGGTGCCGTGGATGCTCTGCCGTACCTGCGCCAAATGGGAGGCGGCCTCGGCGAGTTCGCGGCGCAGCTTGTCGCGCTCGTCGGCCATGTGCTGCCGTTGGCCGATGAGGTGTTTGCGGTCGCCCTCCAGGCTCGTCAGCCGCTCCTGGAGCGCGACGGCGTGCGCGTGCAGCGCGTTGACGGAGCGTACGACCTGGGCGAACTCGTCGTCGCGGCCGGTGAACTTCACCGGCTCCTGGGAGGCCGGGTCGGCGGCGAGCCGGGCCGAGCCGAGGCGGAGCACGGCCAGCGGGCGGGTCAGCGTACGGGCCATGGCCGTGGAGACGCCGACGGCGATCAGCATCAGGAAGCCGAGGAGCGCGATGCGGATCTCCAGCGCGGTGACGTCGTCGTCGCGCAACTGGGCGAGATCCTTGGCCCGTTGGCTGTTGAGGGAGGCCTCGATGCCGCGCATCTGCTCGACGCGGGCGGAGAGCGCGGCGTCCAGTTTCCGGGGGTCGGTGCCGAGTTCGGACTCGGAGAGGGTCGCCCGGTCGACGAGGGTGGCGAGGTACTTCTCGGCGGAGGTGACGTCGGGGCCGGTCACCGTGGAGTAGTACGAGGCGCTGTCGGTGCTGGGCGCCGCGTCGTGGAAGTCGGCGAGCGCGGCCTGCTCGCGGACGTTCGCCTGCTGGGCGGCGGCGCTGAGGGCGTTACGCGTCCGAGTGTCGGCCGTGGACGACGTGATCTCCCTGCTGGTCTCGCCGGTGGCCGGGTCGGTGACGGTCTCGGTCTTGGTGGGCACGTTCAGTGCGGCGAGGAGCAGTCCGCGGGTGGCGGCGGCCTGCTGGACGGCTGTGTCGAGGTCGGCGAGCGCGTGCGCCCCGGAGCCCGCGCGGGGCGGCAGCCGCTCGGCCAGGTCCTCGGCGAGGCCGTGGAGTTCGGCGATGGCGGCGGAGTACGCCTGATGCGCTTCGAGAGCGGTGCTCTCGCCGGTGAGCGCCGCTCTGCGTACGGAGGAGATCTCGCCGAGGTCCTTGCGCAGCTCGGCTGGCGCCTCCTCGGTGCTCAGCTCGTCGACCTGCCGGTCGACGCGGGCACTGTGCCGCTCGGAGGGGCCCTCGCCGTCGGGGCGGCCGGCCGCGATGTAGGAGGTGACCTCGTCGCGTTCGTCGGCGAGCGCGTGGGCGAGGGTCAGCGCGTCCTTGGTCTGGTCGGCGAGCGTGACCAGGTTCTGGGAGTCGTTCAGATCGCTCGAGGCGGTGACGATGGAGGGGGCACCGGCCGCGGCGATCGCGGCGGCGACCACGGCGACGGCGACGATGAGCCGGGTGCGTACGTGGGCGGGGCGGCCCCTTCCGGCGTTTCCAGCAGCTCCGGCGGGGTCGGGGTAACTCGGCTTTCCTGCCGGGGAGTTCCGGGTGCGGCCCGGCGCCGCCGACGACGCGGGCTCCGGAGAGTCCGGGGAGCCCGGCGTGCGCCCGGAGGCCTCTCCCGAGGCCGACTGACTGCCTTTGCGCCGAGGCCGCATCTTCTGCACCGATGCTCGCATTCTTGACTCGTGTACCCGTGGGCCTGGTGACGGTCCGTCAACGAACGTGTCGCCACCGTTACGGCTCCCGACCCTCCCAGTGCCGGTGGGCAGTGGCCCCGCAACGCCTGACCCGCCACCCAAAGGAGTGAACATCGGTGGGGCAGGGGTGGGCAAGTTCTTCTGGCCTGTGCAGCGACCTTGCGCGGCGGGCCGGGTGGACTCCCGCGGCAGCCGGTGGCAAGATGCGCCGCCGTGCTCCGGCGGAGCCGATTATTCCGCCTCATTTCAGGCGGGTGACCTGCTACTCCGCGCCAATTCGGCGACGATTGCCAGCCTTTGACGAAGCTTGTGAAGGGCTCGTGCAGACTGGCCGAATGCGCACGGAACTGATCTCGGTCCCCGGTGATCCTGCCCGCCCGAACGAGGACTACGCAGCGGCCGGACTCCCCGCCTCCGGTCAGGGCGGTTCACTTGTCGTGCTTGACGGAGTGACTCCACCGGCGACCGAAGTGGGATGCCGGCACTCGGTCCCGTGGTTCACGGCACGGCTCGGCGGAGCGCTGAGCGAACTGTCCGCTTCACGGCGAGATCTCACCCTCGCCGAGGTGCTGGCCCAGGCCATCTCACGCACCGCAGACGCCCATCGCGCCACCTGTGACCTTTCTCACCCACGAACCCCTCAGGCAACTGTGGTCCTCGCCCGCTGGTCCGCGCACGAGATCGAGTACCTGGTCCTCTCCGACTCCGCCCTCCTCGCCGAGTCCCCTTCCGGCACGGTCACCCCCCTCCTCGACGACCGCCTCGCTCGCGTCCCCCGCGCCTCCCTGGCCACACACGCGATCACCGACGCGACGATCCGCAACAAGGAGGGCGGCTTCTTCACCGCCGCCGCGGACCGGTCGGTGGCGGCCCGCGCGGTGACCGGCACGCTCCCGCGCACCGAAGTCCGCACGCTCACCGCGCTGACGGACGGCGCCACGCGCTGGGTCGAGAAGTTCCGGCAGGGCGACTGGGCGGACCTCGTCACGCTGGTGCGGAAGGAGGGGGCGCAGGCGCTTGTGGACCGGGTGCGGGCACTCGAACGGGCCGATACGGAGCGGGAGTTCCTGGGGCGGGCCAAGGCGCATGATGACGCGACGGTGGTGTACGTGGAGTTTTGATCCACCTGCTCGCCACCTGCACTCCGCCTGCACTCCCCCGGAGTTCAGCCCTCACTTCTCCGGTTCAACTGGTGAAGCAGCCGGGCCAGTTCAGCGACTTCCTTACGGTCCCAGTTCGCGAGCTGCCGCACGTAGCGCGCCCGCCGCGCATCCCGCACCGTACGGAACCGGGCCCGGCCCTCATCCGTCAGGTGGACGAGCCAGGCGCGGCCGTCGGCGGGGTCGGGCTCGCGGGCGATGAGGCCCAGCTCTTCGAGAGCCCTCAGCTGCCGGGACATGGTGGCCTTGCCGACGCCGATGAAGGCGGCGAGCTCGGTGGCACGCTGACCGCTGCGCTCATCCAGGCGTGCGAGCAGTCCGTACGCGGCGGACTCCAGATCGGGGTGAACCTCCCGGGCCATCTCCCCGGAAGAGGCCCGCGCGCGCCGCAGCAGAACGGTCAACTCCCGCTCCAGGGCCAGGAATTCCTGATCCACACCCTGCCCCGCCCGCAACGGCTGCCCCTCACCGTTTCCACCCTCACCCACATCGGCCCCTGACTCTGCTCGCCCGATCCTGAAAGTTGGCCGAAGCTTAGTCATTCCCGCAGCTCCGGGGGTATTTCCCGGACGTACGCGAAGACCCGGGCCCCGCAAGGGAACCCGGGCCTTCTCACCTCCCGGTGGCGTCCGTCACGCCGCCACCGGAACCTCCTCCGCCGCCGCCCCGCTCGCGGCAGGCGACAACGCCAGCTCCAGCACCTGCCGAACATCCGTGACGGCGTGCACGTCGAGCTTCGACAGAACCTCGGCGGGCACATCGTCCAGATCGGCCTCGTTCCGCTTGGGAATGATGACGGTGTTGACACCGGCCCGATGCGCGGCCAGCAGCTTCTGCTTGACGCCACCGATGGGCAGCACCCGCCCGGTCAACGAGACCTCACCGGTCATCGCCACATCCGTACGGACGAGCCGTCCGCTCAGCAGCGAGGCGAGAGCCGTCGTCATCGTGACGCCCGCGCTCGGTCCGTCCTTGGGGACGGCGCCCGCCGGGAAGTGGATGTGTACGCCCCGGTCCTTCAAGTCGCCCACGGGCAGCTCGAGTTCGGCGCCGTGCGAGCGGAGGAAGGAGAGCGCGATCTGCGCGGACTCCTTCATCACGTCGCCGAGCTGACCAGTGAGGGTCAGACCGGAGGCACCCGTCTCGGGATCGGCCAGCGACGCCTCCACGTACAGCACATCACCACCCGCGCCGGTGACCGCGAGTCCGGTGGCGACACCGGGAACGGCCGTACGGCGCTCGGCCGGGTCCTGGGCGGACTCGGGCACATGGTGCGGCCGGCCTATCAGCCCGCGCAGATCGCCCTCGCCGACGGTGAACGGCAGCTTCCGCTCGCCGAGTTCGTGCTGCGCGGCGACCTTGCGGAGCAGCCGTGCGATGGCCCGCTCCAGGTTCCGTACACCCGCTTCCCGCGTGTACTCACCGGCGAGCTTGCGCAACGCGCTCTCGTCGAGGGCGACTTCGGCCTCTTCCAGCCCGGCCCGCTCCAACTGCCGCGGCAGCAGATGGTCCCTGGCGATGACGACCTTCTCGTCCTCGGTGTAGCCGTCGAGCCGTACGAGCTCCATCCGGTCGAGCAGTGCCTCCGGAATGGCTTCCAGGACGTTGGCCGTGGCCAGGAACACCACGTCGCTCAGGTCGAGTTCGACCTCCAGGTAGTGGTCGCGGAAGGTGTGGTTCTGGGCGGGGTCGAGGACTTCGAGCAGGGCGGCGGCGGGGTCGCCCCGGAAGTCGGAGCCGACCTTGTCGATCTCGTCCAGGAGCACGACCGGGTTCATGGACCCGGCCTCCTTGATGGCGCGGACGATACGACCGGGCAGCGCGCCCACGTACGTACGCCGGTGACCGCGGATCTCGGCCTCGTCGCGTACGCCGCCGAGGGCGACCCGTACGAACTTGCGCCCCATCGCGTGCGCGACGGACTCGCCGAGGCTGGTCTTGCCGACACCGGGAGGCCCGACGAGCGCGAGCACGGCCCCGCCGCGGCGCCCGCCGACCACACCCAGCCCGCGGTCGTTGCGCCGCTTGCGTACCGCCAGGTACTCGGTGATCCGCTCCTTCACGTCCTCAAGTCCGGCGTGCTCGGCATCCAGCACCGCCTGGGCGCCCTGAATGTCGTACTCGTCCTGCGTGCGCTCGTTCCAGGGCAGCTCGAGGACGGTGTCGAGCCAGGTCCGGATCCACGACCCCTCGGGCGACTGGTCGCTCGACCGCTCCAGCTTGTCGACCTCCTTGAGGGCGGCCTCGCGGACCTTCTCGGGCAGATCGGCGGCCTCGACGCGGGCCCGGTAGTCGTCGGACTCCTCGCCGTCCTGCTCACCGTTCAGCTCGCGCAACTCCTTGCGTACGGCCTCGAGTTGCCGTCGCAGCAGGAACTCGCGCTGCTGCTTGTCGACGCCTTCCTGTACGTCCTTGGCGATGGACTCGGCGACATCCTGCTCGGCGAGGTGCTCGCGGAGCTGCTCGGTGGCGATCTTCAGCCGGGCGGCGGGGTCGGCGGTTTCGAGGAGCTCGACCTTCTGTGCGGTGGTCAGGAAGGGCGAGTACCCGGAGTTGTCGGCCAGGGCGGACACGTCGTCGATCGCCTGCACCCGGTCGACCACCTGCCAGGCACCGCGCTTGCGCAGCCAGCTGGTGGCGAGGGCCTTGTACTCCTTGACGAGGTCGGCCAATTGACCGGGCAGCGGATCGGGCACGCTCTCGTCGAGCCTGGTCCCCTCGACCCACAGCGCGGCGCCGGGCCCGGTGGTCCCGGCCCCGATCTTCACCCGCCCACGCCCGCGGATCAGCGCACCCGGGTCACCGTCGGCCAGCCTGCCGACCTGCTCGACGGTCCCGAGCACACCCGTGCTCACGTACGTCCCGTCGATCCGTGGAACAAGCAGCACCTTCGGCTTGCTGCTTCCACTGGACCGTGCGGCGGCCTGCGCGGCCTCCACCGCGGCTCGTACATCGGCATCGTTCAGGTCCAGGGGCACCACCATCCCGGGCAGCACGACCTCGTCGTCGAGCGGCAGCACGGGCAGGGTGAGCGGTGTGGACGTCGAAGTCATGGTCTCCCCTATGGCAGTCAAGTTGAGTTATGCAGACTCAATGCACAGGGATTGTGGAATGTTCCCGTCGCCGAGGGCCGTTCGCTGTCAGCGATCACAGACGACTCAGCGGTGAACAAAACCGGTGACCATTGATCACCCGAGCGGCAGACTGACCCCATGACCGCACCGGATCCGGATCCCAAGGCCGACCTGCACTTCTACTTGCAGTCCGCCCGCGATGCCCTGCTGTGGAAGCTCGAAGGACTCTCGGAGTACGACGCCCGCCGCCCCCTGACGCCGACCGGTACCAACATCCTGGGCCTGGTCAAACACGTGGCCACCATGGAGCTGGGCTACCTCGGCGCCACCTTCGGACGTCCCTGCAGCGAGCCGCTGCCCTGGATCGAGGACGGCGCTGAGACCAACGCGGACATGTGGGCCACCGCCGACGAGTCACGCGAGTACATCGTTGGGTTCTACCGGCGGGCGTGGGCACACGCGGACGCGACGCTCGATGCCCTGGCGCTGGACACGATCGGAAGGGTCCCGTGGTGGCCCGACGGCAGGGACGAGGTGACGTTGCATCATGCCGTCGTACGCGTGATCGCTGAGACGCACCGGCACGCGGGGCACGCCGATATCGTCCGGGAACTCATAGACGGCATCGCGGGGATGAACAAGGGCAACGACAGCCTGCCGCCGGGCGAAGCGGCATGGTGGGCGGACTATCGAAGCCGCCTGGAACGTACGGCTCGGGAAGCCGACCGGGACGCGTGACGTCGGACCAGGCAGAGGATTGGGCTGACGCCGGGAGTCGTTACGCCATGATCGGTCCATGCCCGAGATCGTTTTGATGTCAGACCCGAAGATCGCAGCCATACCCGTGGTGGACTGCGGCGAACCGCTCCTCGATGTCCGGCTCCACGAGGCTTTCCCCATCGACATCGACGCTCGCAGAAATGATGCCTCTGGGGCCTTCGCTCACCTGCGGGAAGGGGTCCTGACCCGGCTCCTCGACGCACAAAAGCTGTTGCCGGACGGCGTCCGTCTGCTGTTCGTCGAGGGTTACCGGCCACCCGCCCTGCAGCGTTCGTACTTCGAGGGGTACGCCGACGAACTTCGGAGCAACAACCCCGACTGGACTCCGGAACAACTCCGTGCTGCCGCAAGCCGATACGTGTCTCCACCGGAGATCGCCCCGCACAGCGCAGGCGCCGCCGTCGACCTCACCCTCGTCACCGCCGACGGCCAGGAGCTCGACATGGGAACACGGGTGAACGCCAACCCGGAGGAGAGCGAGGGCGCCTGCTACACCGCCGCGCCCAACATCGGCCCGGAAGCGCGAGCCAACCGTCAGCTCCTCACCGAGACCCTGACCGCGGTGGGCCTCGTCAACTACCCGACCGAGTGGTGGCATTGGTCCTACGGCGACCGATACTGGGCACTTGCCACGGGCGCCGACCACGCCGTCTACGGGCCACGAGAGCTGGCCTGAGGCGCCCGGGGCTGTCACTGACGCCCGCTCAGCCACTCGTCGAGTACCGCGAAGTCCGTAGCAACGAGGCCGATCGTGGAATCGACGCGATGGAGAAGTGCTGGCCCTGGGTGGTGCGTTGACACCCAGGCGCGATCGAGATCGGTCATCTCGTCGTCGACCCAGATGAACGGGCGTCCCGCCGCAGCCTGGACGAGGGCTCGGGTCTTCCAGTGCAGCACTCCTGCCTCGTCCTCCTCCGGCGCGTCCGGCAGGTCCGCCACCGGCAGCTCGGGCAGCCCGAGCAGCGGCGCTATCACCTCGTTGGCATCGTCCATCCAGGCCGTGGCCCACACCAAGGTGCAGGACAGCGCCAGCAACCGCGGACCGTGCGTGAGGTCGATCTTCGCCAGCTGAGGATTCGATACGTCCTGCCAGCCGTCCCAGTCCTCGAGGGCCGAGGGAAGACGCGCTCCCCCATAGGGCAGGAGGGTTCCATCGACGTCCAGGAAGAGCAGCGGGCGCTCCGCATGTTCGGCCATGACTGCACGCTACGGACTACCGTCACCCCATGACGACCGACTCGGCCTCACCCGAAGACCTCGCATCGTTACCCAAAGCCGAGTTCGCCTTCCCCGGCCCGCTGCGCGACCGGCTTGTCGCGGCGATCCTCGACGGCTCCAAGACGTCCACGGCGGAACTTCTCGTGGAGTACGAGCAGGAAGGGGAGCCCCTCCCGGAGGTCGGGAGCCGTTCCGTGGTCGTCGACTCCGACGACCGGCCGGTCGGTGTCATCGAGGTGACCGGCGTCCGCGTCGTCCCGCTGGCGCAGGTGGATCTCGCCCACGCGGTGGACGAAGGTGAGGGCTACACCAGCGTGGCCGAGTGGCGGGCCGGCCACGAGCGGTTCTGGCGCAGCGAGGAGATGCGCGCGGTGCTGGAGGACCCCGGCTTCACCGTGGACGACACGACGCCCGCCGTCCTGGAACGCTTCCGGCTCGTCTCCGATCTCCGCCCCACCGGCTGACCTGGCGCGCGGCACCTGGCTCACCTGCCGCGCCCGGACGGCACCGCCCTCACCCTCGCCCTCCGCGAAAGCGACGCCCCCACCGCCGTACCCCACACGCACCGCCCTCAACTCGCCACCCTCCTGCAACACATGACGCCGCACGCGCCCGCCGCGCACCCCTGAGCACCGGCTGCACTCCCCCGGAGCGACTTGCCAAGATGGGCACATGACCACCGCGTACGACAGCCCCGTAGTCATAGACCGCCGCAACGGCCCGTACGGCGAAGTCGTGCTGCGGCGCCACGGCGAGCTGCTGCAGATCATCGCCAACGGGTGCTTCCTGATGGACACATCGGACGGGAGGTCCGAGCGGCTGCTCGTCGACGCCGCTCGCGATGCCCTGGACGGGCGCCGCGAGCCGAGTGTGCTGATCGGCGGGCTCGGCGTCGGGTTCTCGCTCGCGCATGCGGCCGCCGATCCACGATGGGGGCGTATCGCGGTGGTCGAGCGGGAGCGGGCCGTCATCGACTGGCATCTGGACGGGCCGTTGTCGGACATCTCGGCCGCGGCGCTCGCGGATCCGCGTACCAAGATTCTCGAAGACGATTTCGTCGGTTATGTCGATGAGACATCCGCCACGTACGACGCTCTGTGCCTGGACATCGACAACGGGCCCGGATGGACCGTGACGGAGGGCAACGAAAGCCTCTATTCGGCGGCCGGACTCGCCGCATGCGCAAGGGTGTTGAGGCCAGGAGGGGTACTGGCCGTGTGGTCGGCCCAGCCCTCGTCTGATTTCGAGGGAAGGTTGAGGAATGCCGGGTTCCGGCAGGTGCGTACCGAAGAGATCCCGGTTGCCCGGGGCGTTCCGGACGTCGTACATCTCGCTGTCGGGCCTGGATAGCCGAGCGGTGGTCACTGCCCGTACTCTGCTGACCTGACGCAGATCATTCAAGCGTCAAGCGCAGTCATGGAATCACCCCCACGATTCCGGAAAGCACACTTCAGGGGCGGGCGATGGAGCAGACACACACCTCGCAGAACGGCTCGGCAGCGACGCCGGGCGCACAGCGCCGGGTGCTGGTGGTCGAGGACGATCCGACGATCGTGGACGCCATCGCCGCCCGCTTGCGTGCCGAGGGATTTCTCGTACAAACCGCCGGTGACGGACCGGCCGCCGTCGACACGGCCGAGGCCTGGCAGCCCGATCTGCTGATCCTCGACATCATGCTGCCGGGCTTCGACGGCCTGGAGGTCTGCCGCCGCGTGCAGGCGCAGCGCCCGGTGCCGGTGATGATGCTGACGGCACGCGACGACGAGACGGACATGCTCGTGGGGCTCGGCGTGGGCGCCGACGACTACATGACGAAGCCTTTCTCCATGCGCGAGCTGGCCGCACGCGTCCATGTGCTGCTGCGCCGCGTGGAGCGCGCCGTGGTCGCCGCGTCGACGCCTCGCTCCGGCATCCTGCGCCTGGGCGAGCTGGAGATCGACCACGCGCAGCGGCGGGTGCGGGTGCGCAGCGAGGACGTCCATCTGACGCCCACCGAGTTCGATCTGCTGGTCTGCCTGGCCAATACGCCGCGTGCGGTGCTCTCCCGCGAGCAGCTGCTCGCCGAGGTGTGGGACTGGGCGGACGCCTCCGGCACCCGTACCGTGGACAGCCACATCAAGGCCCTGCGCCGGAAGATCGGCGCCGAGCGGATCCGTACGGTGCACGGCGTCGGCTACGCGCTGGAGACCCCCACTCCTTGAGTCTGACGAGCCTGACCCTCTGAGGAGGCTGTTGCCATGAGCGAGGCCGACGAGACGCGCAAGAAGGCGGCGAGCGGCTGGAGCGCGAGCCTCTGGGTGGGCGTACGCCCCTTCTCGATCAAGACGAAGCTCGGCGCTCTGGTCGTCGTCTCGGTCTTCATCACCACCGTGCTGATGATGATCGCGGTGCGCACGGAGACCGAGCTGCGCTTCATCACCGTCTTCTCGATGATCGCGACCTTGCTGATCACGCAGTTCGTGGCGCACTCGCTGACGTCTCCCCTGGACGAGATGAACACCGTCGCCCGGAACATCTCGCACGGCGACTACACGAGCCGGGTCAAGGGCGCCGACCGCCGCGACGAACTGGGCGACCTGGCCCAGACGATCAACCGCATGGCCGACGACCTCGAAGCCCAGGACCGCCAGCGCAAGGAGCTGGTCGCGAACGTCTCGCACGAGCTGCGTACGCCGATCGCCGGACTGCGCGCGGTCCTGGAGAACGTCGTGGACGGGGTGTCGGCCGCCGATCCCGAAACGATGCGTACGGCGCTGAAGCAGACCGAGCGCCTCGGTCGCCTGGTGGACACGCTGCTCGACCTGTCCCGGCTGGACAACGGCGTCGTACCGCTGCGCAAGCGCCGCTTCGAGGTGTGGCCGTACCTGTCGGGCGTACTGAAGGAGGCCAACATGGTGGTCTCCGCGCGCGGGGGCATCTCCTCGGGGTCGGGCACTCACACGCGTACGGATGTGCATCTGCACCTGGACGTGTCGCCGCCCGAGCTGACCGCGCACGCCGACCCGGAGCGGATCCACCAGGTCGTCGCCAACCTCATCGACAACGCGGTCAAGCACAGCCCGCCGCACGGCCGCGTGACCGTGAAGGCACGGCGCGGGGAGTATCCGGAGTCGCTCGATCTGGAGGTGCTGGACGAGGGTCCCGGGATTCCGCAGTCGGAGTGGCACCGGGTCTTCGAGCGTTTCAACCGCGGCGGAGTCGCCGCACCGCACGGTCCGGGCAGCGACGGCGGTACGGGTCTGGGGCTGGCGATCGCGCGTTGGGCGGTCGATCTGCACGGCGGCCGGATCGGGGTGGCCGAATCCCAGCGTGGCTGCCGGATCAAGGTCACTCTTCCGGGGCTGCCTCCGCTCAAGGCTGACGTGGCGTTCGAGTCCGAGCCGGAAGATCAGGGCGAGATGCACGGATTCCGCGGGGCATCCACAGGGCAACCGCGCTTGTTTCCCGCCATTTCCAGCACCGAAACACGCGTTTCGATGTGACTTACATGACGATCAACCCGCCCGGCCTGCATGCACCGGCCATGGAGGCGTAGCCTTAATTCCCGCTGTCCATCACCTTGTGAAGCGGAAGAGGGCGGTTGCCGCCGTGTCGCCACAGTCCCCCAGTAACTCGAGCATCTCCACAGACGACCAAGCAGGGAAGGCCGGGAAGAACCCGGCCGCCGCCTTCGGTCCGAACGAGTGGCTCGTCGACGAGATCTATCAGCAGTACCTCCAGGACCCGAATTCGGTAGACCGCGCCTGGTGGGACTTCTTCGCCGACTACAAGCCGGGTGGCGTCGCCGCCTCGGCCACGTCGCGTACTGCGGCCGCGGGGGCCGCAGGGACCACCTCCACGACCGCTCAGTCCGCGCCCGCCGCGGCTCCTGCCGCCCCGGCCTCCGCCGACGGCCAGGCTCCGGCCCAGGCCGCTCCGGCTCCTGCCGCCCCCGCGGCGCCGAAGCCCGCGGCCGCCGCCCCCGCTCAGGCCCCGGCTCCGGCTCCGGCTCCGGCCAAGCCCGCGGCCGCCGCCAAGCCGGCCGCCGCGAAGGCCGCGCCCGCCAAGGCCGCGCCCGCGGCCGAGGCAGCGGGCGGCCCCGAGTTCGTACCGCTGCGCGGCCCCGCCGCGGCCGTGGCGAAGAACATGAACGCCTCCCTGGAGCTGCCCACGGCCACGTCCGTGCGCGCGGTCCCGGTGAAGCTGCTCTTCGACAACCGCATCGTCATCAACAACCACCTCAAGCGCGCCCGGGGCGGGAAGATCTCCTTCACCCACCTCATCGGCTACGCGATGGTGCAGGCCCTCAAGGCCATGCCGTCGATGAACTACCACTACGCCGAGAAGGACGGCAAGCCGACCCTGGTCAAGCCGGAGCACGTCAACTTCGGCCTCGCGATCGACCTGGTGAAGCCGAACGGCGACCGTCAGCTCGTCGTCGCCGGCATCAAGAAGGCCGAGACGCTGAACTTCTTCGAGTTCTGGCAGGCCTACGAGGACATCGTCCGCCGCGCCCGCGACGGCAAGCTGACGATGGACGACTTCTCCGGCGTCACGGTCTCCCTGACCAACCCCGGCGGCCTCGGCACCGTCCACTCCGTGCCCCGTCTGATGCCCGGCCAGTCGGTCATCATGGGCGTCGGCTCGATGGACTACCCGGCGGAGTTCCAGGGCACGTCCCAGGACACGCTCAACAAGCTGGGCATCTCCAAGGTCATGACCCTGACGTCGACGTACGACCACCGGGTCATCCAGGGCGCCGCCTCCGGCGAGTTCCTCCGCATCGTCGCGAACCTCCTCCTCGGTGAGAACGGCTTCTACGACGAGATCTTCGAGGCCCTGCGGATCCCGTACGAGCCGGTCCGCTGGCTCAAGGACATCGACGCCTCGCACGACGACGACGTCACGAAGGCCGCCCGCGTCTTCGAGCTGATCCACTCCTACCGGGTCCGCGGCCATGTCATGGCCGACACCGACCCGCTGGAGTACAAGCAGCGCAAGCACCCCGACCTGGACATCACCGAGCACGGGCTCACCCTGTGGGACCTGGAGCGCGAGTTCGCGGTCGGCGGCTTCGCCGGCAAGTCGATGATGAAGCTGCGCAGCATCCTCGGCGTCCTGCGCGACTCGTACTGCCGCACCACCGGCGTCGAGTTCATGCACATCCAGGACCCGAAGCAGCGCAAGTGGATCCAGGACCGCGTCGAGCGCGGCCACACCAAGCCGGAGCGCGAGGAGCAGCTGCGCATCCTGCGCCGGCTGAACGCGGCGGAGGCGTTCGAGACCTTCCTGCAGACGAAGTACGTCGGCCAGAAGCGGTTCTCGCTCGAGGGCGGCGAGTCCGTCATCCCGCTCCTCGACGCGGTCATCGACAGCGCCGCCGAGTCCCGCCTGGACGAGGTCGTCATCGGCATGGCCCACCGCGGCCGGCTGAACGTCCTCGCCAACATCGTCGGGAAGTCGTACGCGCAGATCTTCCGCGAGTTCGAGGGCAACCTCGACCCGAAGTCGATGCACGGCTCCGGTGACGTGAAGTACCACCTGGGCGCCGAGGGCACGTTCACGGGCCTGGACGGCGAGCAGATCAAGGTCTCGCTGGCCGCCAACCCCTCGCACCTGGAGGCGGTCGACCCGATCCTGGAGGGCATCGCCCGCGCCAAGCAGGACATCATCGGCAAGGGCGGCACGGACTTCACGGTCCTGCCGATCGCCCTGCACGGCGACGCGGCCTTCGCGGGCCAGGGCGTCGTGGCCGAGACCCTGAACATGTCGCAGCTGCGCGGCTACCGCACCGGCGGCTCGGTCCACATCATCATCAACAACCAGGTCGGCTTCACGGCTCCGCCGGAGTCCGCGCGCTCGTCGATGTACTCCACCGACGTGGCCCGGATGATCGAGGCACCGATCTTCCACGTGAACGGTGACGACCCCGAGGCCGTCGTCCGCGTCGCGCGCCTGGCCTTCGAGTTCCGGCAGGCGTTCAACAAGGACGTCGTCATCGACCTCATCTGCTACCGCCGCCGCGGTCACAACGAGACCGACAACCCGTCGTTCACGAACCCGCAGATGTACAGCCTGATCGACAAGAAGCGCTCGGTGCGCAAGCTCTACACCGAGTCCCTCATCGGTCGCGGCGACATCACGCTGGAAGAGGCCGAGCAGGCGCTGCAGGACTTCCAGGGCCAGCTGGAGAAGGTCTTCACGGAGGTCCGCGAGGCCGCCCAGGCTCCCGCCGAGGTGCACGTCCCGCAGCCGGAGGCGGAGTTCCCGGTCCATGTGGACACCGCGGTCTCCCAGGAGGTCGTGAAGCGGGTCGCGGAGTCGCAGGTCAACATCCCCGACCACATCACCGTCCACCCGCGTCTGATGCCGCAGATGCAGCGCCGCGCGGCGATGATCGAGGACGGCACGATCGACTGGGGCATGGGCGAGACCCTGGCCTTCGGCTCACTGCTGATGGAGGGCACCCCGGTCCGTCTGTCGGGCCAGGACTCCCGCCGCGGCACGTTCGGCCAGCGCCACGCGGTCCTGGTGGACCAGAACACGGGCGAGGACTACACCCCGCTCCAGTACCTCTCGAGCGACCAGGCGCGCTACAACGTCTACGACTCGCTGCTCTCCGAGTACGCGGTCATGGGCTTCGAGTACGGCTACTCCCTGGCCCGTCCCGAGGCGCTGGTCCTGTGGGAGGCGCAGTTCGGCGACTTCGTCAACGGCGCCCAGACGGTCGTGGACGAGTTCATCTCGTCGGCGGAGCAGAAGTGGGCCCAGACGTCCGGCGTCACGCTGCTCCTCCCCCACGGCTACGAGGGCCAGGGCCCGGACCACTCCTCGGCCCGCCCGGAGCGCTTCCTCCAGCTCTGCGCCCAGAACAACATGACGGTCGCCATGCCGACCCTCCCGTCGAACTACTTCCACCTGCTGCGCTGGCAGGTCCACAACCCGCACCACAAGCCGCTGGTCGTCTTCACCCCGAAGTGGATGCTGCGCCTCAAGGCCGCGGCCTCCAAGGCGGAGGAGTTCACGACGGGCGGCTTCCGCCCGGTCATCGGCGACACGTCGGCCGACCCGGCCACGGTCCGCAGGGTCGTCTTCTGCGCAGGCAAGCTCTACTACGAGCTGGAGGCCGAGCGGCAGAAGCGCGGTGCGACGGACACGGCGATCATCCGCATCGAGCGCCTGTACCCGCTGCCGGGTGCCGAGCTCCAGGCGGAGATCTCCAAGTACCCGAACGCCGAGAAGTACCTGTGGGCCCAGGAGGAGCCGGCGAACCAGGGCGCCTGGCCGTTCATCGCCCTCAACCTGATCGACCACCTGGACCTGGCGGTCGGCGCGGACATCCCGCACGGCGAGCGCCTGCGCCGTATCTCCCGCCCGCACGGCTCGTCCCCGGCGGTCGGCTCGAAGAAGCGCCACGAGCAGGAGCAGGAGCAGCTGGTTCGGGAGGTGTTCGAGGCGTAAATCTCGGGCGTACGTCGCTGAAAGGCGCCGTCCGGAGGGCCCGGCACCGAGTTCGTCTCGGTGCCGGGCCCTCCGGCGTATCCGGGCGCGTACGGCCGAGGGTCCGGGTCCGCATAACCTGGAGACGTCAGACCTACGCCCCCAGGAGAGCACCCGTGTACTTCACCGACCGTGGCATCGAGGAACTTGAGAAGCGGCGCGGCGAGGAAGAGGTCACCTTCGAGTGGCTCGCCGAGCAGTTCCGCACGTTCGTCGATCTCAACCCGGACTTCGAGGTGCCGGTGGAGCGGCTGGCGACCTGGCTGGCGCGGCTGGACGACGACGAGGACGACGAGTAGGACTCGCGACGCCCGTCGAACCCATCGAGACCCATCGAGACTCGTCGAGACCCGTCGGGACCCGTCGGGACCCGTCGGGACCCGTCGAACCTGCGCATTCACCTCTTGCGAGATCACCGGAACGGGTGTCTTGACTTTCCGTGACCGCGATATATCGTGAATAACGGAAGACGCGATATGGCGCGATCGGTCTGGGCTGGTGTTGGCCGTGCCCCCTGTCGCGATGTTCCGCAACGTCACGTTCGTTCGCGTCGAGGAGGTCAGCACCATGTCCGAGTGGTCCGTCGCCGAGCCCAAGAAGCTCATCTTCGATGACCCCGTGACGGAGCTCCATGTGCGCCTCGTCAACGGAACGGTGAACGTCGTGGGGGTGGACGAGGGTTCCACCCGCCTAGAGGTGACCGAGATAGAGGGACCACCTCTCCTGGTGACCCACAAGGACGGCACGCTCACGGTGGCCTACGAGGACCTGCCGTGGAAGGGCTTCCTCAAGTGGCTCGACCGCAAGGGCTGGCGCCGAGAGGCGGTGGTCTCCCTGGCGATTCCGGCACCTGCGCGCGTGGAGGTCGGCGTGGTCGGCGCCGCCGCCGTGGTCTCCGGGGTCGACGGCCCGACGGTGGTGAAGGGAGTCACGGGAGACACGACCCTCGTCGGCCTCTCCGGCCCCGTACGCGCCGACACGGTCTCCGGAAATCTGGAGGCCCAGGCCGTCACCGGCGACCTGCGCTTCAACTCCGTCTCCGGTGACCTCACCGTCGTAGAGGGCTCGGGCTCCAGCGTGCGGGCGGACTCGGTGAGCGGCTCGATGATCGTCGACCTCGACACGGACAGCCCCACCGACGTCAGGCTGAACAGCGTCTCGGGGGAGATCGCCGTCCGGCTGCCGCACCCCGCGGACGCGGAGGTCGAGGTCGACACCGCGAGCGGCACCGTCTCCAACGCCTTCGACGACCTCCGGGTCAGCGGCCAGTGGGGCGCCCATAAGATCACCGGCCGCCTGGGCTCGGGCGCCGGAAAGCTGAAGGCGACGACGGTCTCGGGCTCGATCGCGTTGCTACGGAGGCCTCCGTCGGAGGACGAGCCATGGGACGCCGAACCGAAGGACACCAGTACCGGCACCGGCACAGTCCCATCCGACAAGAGCCCCGCTGACTCCCCCTCCGACAGCCCGAACGACAAGAAGGGGCTCTGACATGCCTCCCGTCTTTGCCCACGGACGACTGCGGCTCTACCTCCTGAAGCTGCTGGACGAGGCGCCACGCCACGGGTACGAGGTGATCCGGCTCCTCGAGGAGCGCTTCCAAGGCCTGTACGCCCCCTCGGCCGGCACCGTGTACCCCCGCCTGGCCAAGTTGGAGGCCGAGGGCCTGGTCACCCACACCACCGAGGGCGGCCGCAAGGTGTACGCGATCACGGACGCCGGACGTGCCGAACTGGCCGACCGCAGCGGTGAACTGGCCGACCTGGAGCTGGAGATCCGCGAGTCGGTCGCGGAGCTGGCCGCCGAGATCCGGGCCGATGTACGGGGCGCGGCAGGGGACCTCCGCCGCGAGATGCGGGCTGCGGCGAGCGAGGCACGCCGGGGGCCCACCACGGGCGGCGCCAAGGGATGGCGGGGGGAACACGAGGCCGCCTACGGGGACTCCACGGAGTACACGGAGAAGGAGGCGTGGCGTACCGCGAAGGAGGAGATGCGCCGCGTCAAGCAGGAGTGGAAGGAACAGGCCAGGCGCGCGAAGGACGAGAGCCGACGGGCTCGCGAGGAGGCCCAGCGGGCGCGCCGCCAGGCCAAGGAGGCGCAGGAGAGGGCACTGGCCCAGGCCCAGGAGCTCCAGCGCGTCGCCAAGCGCGTCCAGGACCAGGTACAGGACCACTTCGCACGGGGCGACTGGCCGACGGGCGTACGGGAGGGCCTTTCCGAACTGGCCAAGGAATTCGGCGAGTTCGGAAAGGACTTCGGCAAGGGCTTCGGGAAGGACGCCGGCGCCGGCCGGCCGGAGAGGGAGCGGACGCCGGAGCCCGACTACACGGCTACCCCCGAGGACTTCCCCGCCGACTACGAACCCGCCTGGGCACACGACGACTCGACCGGCGACCCCGCCCGCGACCTCGACCGCCTCCTGGACCGCTTCCGCGACGACATCCGCGACGCGGCCCGCGACAACGGCGTGACGGAGGACCAACTGCGGGAGTGCCGCCGCCACTTGTCGACGGCGGCGGCACACATAGGGGTGGCACTGCGCCCCAAGGGCTGAGCGGGGGCCCTCGGGGGTGCGGCGCCCGCGGAAGCGCCGGGCGCCGCACCCCAGTTGGTCCTTCGCCTCAGCCCGCCTTCGCCTCGCCGCCGCCGTAGAGCACGCGCCGCAGCGACGCGTACGTCACGCCGTGGTCGGCCAGCACCTCCGCGGGGACGCCGGGGCGGGAGGTGAGGGCGATCAGGAGGTGCTCGTCACCGATGTGCCGGTCCTTGTGAGCGGTAGCGATGCGCAGGGACTCCGTAAGAAGACCCTTGGCCCCACGAGCGAAAGGACGATGCCCGCCGATGAACCCGGACCACCACCCCTTACCGCGCCCCTTGTCCTTCCCGTCGGCGCCCAACGCACCCACGCCATGGGCCTCTTCGACCCTGGAGAGGATCTCCGAGAGGTCAACACCGAGACCGGACAGGGCGTCCACCTCGGCGCGCGACAGCCCACCCCGTCGCCGCGCCTCGGCCAAGGCCTCCCTTACCGACTCCTTCTGACGGTCGAGCCCCAGAGAGGCGAGAGCGAACGACCCACGACTGCCCTCGCGGTCGAGCAGAGCCAGCAGCATGTGCTGCTCCTCGACCGTCTCCGCACCCATCCGCTCGGCGTGCTCGACCGCGCCCAGCACCACCGCGCGGGCGTCCTTGGTGAACCGTTCGAACATCACTGCCTCCCGTACTTCTTGTGGACGGCCTGCCTGCTGACACCCAGTTCCGCGGCGATCTCCTGCCACGACCAACCCTGATTGCGCGCACTGCGCACCTGCACCGCTTCGAGCTGCTCCAGCAGCCGCCGCAAGGCGGAGACGGCCCGCAGCCCGATCCGCGGATCACGGTCACCCGCGCGCTCGGCGAGATCTGTTGCTTCGGTCATGACGTCAACATACGTTGACACGCCCCTTGATGTCAACCGAGATTGACATCAAGGGGCGTGCAAGAGACGGGTGAGTGTGAGGCCGACGCCTCAGGAGGCAGTGAGGACGATCTTCCCGAACTGCTCGCCCGACTCCATCCGCTCGAACCCCTCACGGGCACGATCCAGCGGGAGGACTTCATCGATGACAGGACGCACGCCGGTGGCGGCGCAGAAGGACAGCAGGCCCTCCAGTTCGTCCTTCGTTCCCATCGTGGAGCCGACGACCTTGAGTTCGAGGAAGAAGATGCGGGTCAGTTCGGCGTGCGAGGGACGGTCGCCGCTGGTGGCACCCGAGATGACGAGGGTGCCGCCGGGCTTGAGCGACTTCACGGAGTGGGACCAGGTGGCGGCCCCGACGGTCTCGATGACCGCGTCCACGCGCTGTGGCAGCCGGGCGCCGGACTCCACGGCCTCCACGGCGCCCAGGTCCACGGCCCGCTTGCGCTTCGCCTCGTCACGGCTGGTGGCGAAGACCCGTAGCCCCGCCGCCTTCCCCAGCACGATCGCGGCGGTGGCCACACCACCTCCGGCGCCCTGTACGAGAACCGAGTCGCCTGGCCGTACGCCGGCGTTGGTGAAGAGCATGCGGTACGCCGTCAGCCAGGCGGTGGGCAAACAGGCGGCCTCCTCGAAGGAGAGCTCCTTGGGCTTCGGCAGTACGTTCCAGACGGGTACGGAGACCTGTTCCGCGAACGTCCCCTGGTACCGCTCGGTGAGGATGGAACGCGGCTCCTTCGGTCCGACCCCATGCCCCGTCTGCCCGATCACGGAGTGCAGCACGACCTCGTTGCCGTCCTCGTCGACCCCGGCGGCGTCGCACCCCAGAATCATCGGCAACCGGTCTTCCGGGAGGCCCACGCCCCGCAGCGACCACAGGTCGTGGTGGTTCAGGGAGGCGGCCCTGACGTCCACGGTCGTCCAGCCGTCCCGAGCCTCGGGAGCGGGCCGCTCCCCCAACTCCAGCCCGTCCAACGGCTGGTCCCGATCAATACGTGCAGCGTATGCAGCAAACATGATCTGACCCTAGCCCTCGGCGGTCGAGCGGGGCGCCCATGGGGGCGGTGGGTTCGGTTTCGCGGGCGACTGCGGGCCCGTCGTGGCTGGTCGCTCCCCCACTCTCGAATTCGCTCGAGTGGGGGGACCCCCATCGCGGCGGAGCCGCAAATCGACACAGCCCCGCACCCCTTGAGAGCACCCACGACGGACCGTCAGCCGACAACGAACCCACCCGCCGAAGGTCAGCGCCGAGCCACACCCTCGGCCCGGGCCGCCGCAGCGACCGCCGCAGTGACCGCGGGAGCAACCCGCTCGTCGAACGGCGACGGGATGACGTAATCGGCGGCAAGGTCGTCGCCCACGACAGCGGCCAGCGCCTCCGCGGCGGCGATCTTCATCCCCTCGGTGATCCGAGACGCCCGCACCTGAAGCGCCCCCGCGAAGATCCCGGGAAACGCCAGCACATTGTTGATCTGGTTGGGGTAGTCGGACCGCCCGGTCGCCACCACCGCCGCGTACTTGTGCGCGACGTCGGGGTGCACCTCGGGGTTCGGGTTGGCCATCGCGAACACGAACGCACCCTCGGCCATGGAAGCGACGGCCGGCTCCGGAACCGTACCGCCGGACACCCCGATGAAGACATCGGCACCGGCGAGCGCGGCCTCCAACGACCCCGACAACCCTGCCTTGTTGGTCAGCGAGGCAAGCTCCCGCTTGACCGGCGTCAGATCGTCCCGGTCCTCGGACACGACACCCTTGCGGTCCGCGACCGCGACATCCCCGAGCCCCGCCTCGAGCAGGAACTTGGCGATGGCGACGCCCGCCGCCCCCGCACCGGAGATCACCGCACGCAGCTCACCCAGCGACCGCCCCGTCAGCCGAGCCGCGTTCCTGAGGGCGGCCAGCGTGACGACAGCGGTCCCGTGCTGGTCGTCGTGGAAGACCGGAATGTCCAGCCGCTCCTGCAGCCGCCGCTCGATCTCGAAGCATCGGGGCGCCGAGATGTCCTCCAGGTTGACCCCGCCGAAGGACGGCGCGAGCCGCACCACGGTCTCGATGATCTCGTCGGTGTCCGTCGTGCCCAGAGCGATCGGCACCGCGTCGACCCCACCGAACTGCTTGAACAGAATCGCCTTGCCCTCCATCACGGGGAGGGAGGCCTCGGGGCCGATGTCGCCGAGCCCGAGCACGGCCGTACCGTCCGTCACCACGGCCACCACGGACGACTTCCATGTGTAGTCGTGGACGAGATCCGGCTGTTCGGCGATGGCACTGCACACCTTCGCGACACCGGGCGTGTACGCGAGGGACAGGTCGTCCTTGTCCCGGACGGGAACGGTGGCCCGCACGGCCATCTTCCCGCCCCGGTGGAGGGCGAACGCCGGGTCGATGGAATCGAGAGGCTCGGCGCCGCCGTCCTGATCCGTACTGCCGTCGCTGCGAGGATTGACGATCTCCGCTGCCACTTTGTTTACCCCTTAAGTCTTGAACGGTTGAGGGTTCCACTCCGGGTGAGGGGTGGGCGGGCACCGCGTATGTCCCTGATGTGACGGCTACGTACGGGTACGTACGGGCACATACGCGACGGGCGCGCCGCACACGCGCCCTGAGCCCCGGATGAGGGGTGTAAGGAACCTTCTTACCGGACGGACGCCGTCCCCGACGAGTCCATAACACGAAGGTCACATGACGCTGACATGACTTGTGCCCATATGCGCAGACACATTCCGACAAGTCAGCAGAGCGCCGCAAGCGCGCAGAGGCGGCCGCTCACATCGCGCGAAGCACCGAAGATCTTCCGGCCGGAAGGCAAAGAATCCGCACAAGATCCGGTCGAGATCGACCGGTCCAGCGCGGTTCGGGGGTCACCCGTTATCCGATTTTGACATGGAGGGCACCCTGGGGGGATCCGTCCGAATGGCAAGATTGCCGTCATCACGCGAGGTCGCGACACCCACAAAGGTGTGTGTTTCTCGTCGACCCATCGGCACTCCACCCTTCCGCCGGAGGAATCACCATGACCGCAAGCTCCACCCGTCGTACGACCGCCTCGCGCTCCCGGATAGCCGCGGTCGGTGCGATCGCGGTCGCCGGCGCCCTGCTGCTCACGGGCTGCGGTGACCAGACCAAGAGCGACGACTCGGACACCGCGGAGACGAGCGCGGCTCCGCTGGCCGACAAGCTCCCCAAGGCGATCCGCGACAAGGGCGTCATCAAGGTCGGTTCGGACATCAACTACGCACCGGTCGAGTTCAGGGACGACTCCGGTAAGACGGTCGGGATCGACCCGGACGTAGCCGCCGCGCTGGGCAAGCAGCTCGGCGTGAAGTTCGAGTTCCAGAACGGCACGTTCGACGCGCTCATCGGCGGTCTCGCTGCCAAGCGCTACGACGTCGCCATGTCGGCCATGACCGACACCAAGGACCGCCAGGAGGGCGTCGACTCCGAGACCGGCAAGAAGGTCGGCGCCGGCGTCGACTTCGTCGACTACTTCACCGCGGGCGTCTCGCTGTACACCAACAAGGGCGACGACCAGGGAATCAAGACCTGGGACGACCTGTGCGGCAAGACGATGGCCGTACAGCGCAACACCTTCTCGCACGACCTGGCCAAGGACCAGGCGAAGAAGTGCACGGATGACGGCAAGAAGGCCCTCAAGATCGAGGACTTCGCCACCAACCCCGAGGCCGAGACCCGGATGCGCTCCAAGGGCGCCGACGTCGTCTCCGCCGACTTCCCGATCGCCGCGTACTCGACGAAGAACGCGGGCGGCGGCAAGCACTTCGAGATCGTCGGCGACCAGGTCGAGGCGGGCCCCTACGGCATCGCCGTGGCCAAGGACAACACCGAGCTGCGCGACGCGCTGCAGGCCGCGGTGAACGCGATCATCAAGAACGGCGAGTACGAGAAGATCGTCAAGAAGTGGGGCGTCGAGGACGGCGCGGTCACCGAGTCCAAGATCAACGGCGGTTCCTGACCCCGGCTCGACTCGGCACTGAAAGGCTCTACCCGTGACTGTTGACGTCAACAAGACGGACGGTCCCGCCGATCCGACGCCGCCTGCCGGGCCGGAGGCCATCAAGGCCATCCCGGTCCGGCACCCCTGGCGCTACGTGTCGGCGGTCATCGCACTCGCGCTGCTCGGCGCGGTCGTCTATGCCTTCGCGCAAGGCGAGATCAACTGGGGTGCGATCCCCGACTACTTCTTCGACGACCGCATCATCGACGGCGTTCTGAAAACCCTCCTGCTCACTGTGCTCTCCATGGTGATCGGGATCGCGGGCGGCGTCCTGCTCGCCGTGATGCGCCTGTCGAAGAACCCGGTGACCTCGTCGATCGCGTGGTTCTACATCTGGTTCTTCCGCGGCACTCCGGTCCTGGTCCAGCTCTTTGTCTGGTTCAACCTCGGCCTGGTCTTCGAGTACATCAACCTCGGCCCGATCTACAAGGACTACTGGTCGTCGTTCATGACGCCGCTGCTGACGGCGCTACTCGGCCTCGGCCTCAACGAGGCGGCGTACATGGCCGAGATCTGCCGCGCCGGTCTGCTCTCCGTCGACGAGGGCCAGACCGAGGCCTCGCACGCACTCGGCATGAGCCACACCAAGACGCTCCGCCGGATCGTGATCCCCCAGGCGATGCGCGTGATCGTGCCGCCCACGGGCAACGAGGTCATCAACATGCTGAAGACGACCTCGCTCGTCTCGGCGGTGCAGTTCTTCGACCTGTTCAAAGAGGCCCAGGACATCGGCCAGAACGCGGGCTCCACGGTGGAGATGTACTTCCTCGCCGCCGCCTGGTACCTGATCATGACATCGGTCCTGAGCGTCGGGCAGTACTACATCGAGCGGTACTACGCGCGCGGGTCCAGCCGTACGCTCCCGGACACCCCGTTCCAGAAGATCAAGGCGAACATGCTGTCCCTTACGAACCGTCCGGCGGCGGGAGGTGGCGCATGACCGCCATGGTGAAGGCCGAAGGCGTCCACAAGTCTTTCGGTCCCGTCGAGGTCCTCAAGGGCATCGACCTCGAGGTGAACACGGGCGAGGTCTTCTGCCTCATCGGCCCGTCCGGCTCCGGCAAGTCGACCTTCCTGAGGTGTATCAACCACCTCGAGAAGATCAACGCCGGCCGTCTGTATGTCGACGGCGAGCTGGTCGGCTACCGCCAGAAGGGCGACAAGCTGTACGAGATGAAGGACAGCGAGGTCGCGGTGAAACGCCGGGACATCGGCATGGTCTTCCAGCGCTTCAACCTGTTCCCGCACATGACGGCCCTCGAGAACATCATCGAGGCCCCGGTCCAGGTCAAGGGCGTCAGCAAGGCCCAGGCACGGGAGCGCGCCGGTCAGTTGCTGGAGCGGGTGGGCCTGGCCGACAAGGCCGGGACGTACCCCTCACAGCTCTCCGGCGGCCAGCAGCAGCGCGTGGCGATCGCCCGGGCCCTCGCGATGGACCCGAAACTGATGCTGTTCGACGAGCCCACCTCCGCTCTCGACCCGGAGCTGGTCGGCGACGTCCTCGACGTCATGCGTGACCTCGCCGAGTCCGGCATGACCATGATCGTCGTCACCCACGAGATGGGCTTCGCCCGCGAGGTCGGCGACAGCCTGGTCTTCATGGATGGCGGCGTGGTCGTCGAGTCGGGCCACCCGCGCGACGTACTGACGGATCCGCAGCACGAGCGGACGAAGTCGTTCCTGTCCAAGGTTCTCTGACGGTACGTAGGAGAAGGGGCGGTACGGGATATCCGTACCGCCCCTTGCTCATGCCCTCATACCCTTACGCCCTCGTCACTTGAGCGCGAGGACCAGCGCGTCCGAAGGCGAACGCCACACCGCGCGCGCCTCGGCGAAGCCCTTTTCGCGCAGCACGCGCGCGTGCCACTCGGCGGACGGGGTCTCGCCGTCGGCGTGCTCTCCGTAGATCTCGAAGCGGCGGGCCGTCGGCTCGGCGAGCACCGGGTCCTGGGCGGCGAGCTGCCACCACTCGGTCCAGCCGAGTACGCCGGCCGCCTTGTCCCGGTTCATACGCTCCTGCCGGTGTGCGCTCTCCGCGGCGTTGATCCTCGGCGTCGACTCGTCGATCATGTGGTCCGCGTTCATGAACACACCACCGTCGCGGACGAGTTCCGCGACCTGACCGTAGAGGGCCGCGAGGGGGTCGAGGTGCAGCCAGTGGAGGGCGGTGGCGGTGAGGACGGCGTCGTACGAGTCGTACGGCAGCTTTGCCGTCCAGTCGGGGTCCTTCAGGTCGGCTGTCACGAACGTGACGCGGTCGTCGTCGGCGAAGGTGCCCTCGGCGATGGCCAGAAGCGCGGGGTCGAGGTCGACCCCGGTACTGACGGCCTCCGGGAACCTTTTGAGGAGCCGGGCCGTGATACTTCCCGTACCGCATGCCAGGTCGAGTACGCGCGGTGCGGGGCCCACCAGGGCCTCGACCATGTCGAGCATGACCCGGAAGCGCTCTTCACGATCCGGGAGGTACCACTCCTGCTGCGCATCCCAGCTCTGCTGCCAGGCAGGCCAGTCGGCTCCGGTCACGGTGGTCATGCAAGCCCCTCCCCTCCAGGAGTAATACCCTGGAATCAAAGTCAGCCATTACTCGCTCGCACCATGACCATAGAGCGCCCTCGTAAGGACTACAAGTGGAACTGGCCTATTACTCGGACTACGCCGTACGTCTCGTCAACAGCGAGGAACCGGCCCGGGGCAAGGACTCGCTCACCTCGGTCGAGGCCGTCCGCGACCTCTTCGGGGGCAAGGAGTCGGCGGCCCGGCGCGCCACGGACGCCGACGTCACCCGCTTCAGGGGCGTACGGGCCCGGCTGCGCGCGGTCTTCGAGGCGGCCGACACGGGCGACGAGACGCTCGCCGTGGACCTGCTGAACTCACTGCTCCTGGAGTTCCCTGTGAGCCCGCAGATCTCCGGGCACGACTTCCGGGACGACGACGGCCGCCCCCTGTGGCACATGCACCTGGCGGACCACCCCTCGAACGCGACCGCCGGCTATGCCGCGATCGCCGCGATGGGACTGGCCTTCCACCTCACCGAGTACGGCGTGGACCGCCTGGGCCTGTGCGAGGCGGCGCCGTGCCGCAACGCCTACCTCGACACCTCGACGAACCGTTCCCGGCGCTACTGCTCGGACCGCTGCGCGACCCGCGCCAACGTCGCCGCCTACCGCGCCCGCAAGCGCCTGGAGGCCGACCGGTCGGGGAACACCGGCCGCGCGGCCGAGAGCGCCCAGCGCGCGACCGCGAGCGGCGAACGCTGACCCTCCTTCAGGGGCCGGTACCGGAACCATGCCTTTCCGAGGACGAATTCCTCGGGCACGGTCCCGTAGTCCGTGCTGTCCCCGCCCGCGTACGCGTTGTCCCCGAGCACCCACCAGCCGCCCTCGCGCCGCTCCACAGCGCGCTTGACGACCAACAGGTCCTGCTGGAACGGATGACGCAGAACGACCACGTGTCCGGGCCTGATGCGCGCTCCGTACTGCACCACGAGCAGATCCCCGTGATACAGCGTGGGCACCATGGACGGCCCGGTCACTTCGGCCACCCCGAAAGGCAAGACAGCCCTCCCGCGCTCGGTCTCCTGCGACAGCTCCGGCATCACCGGCACCTCCCCGGTCCGATCCTCCACCAGTCCCAGTTTGACCCCGGACTTTTGTCCTAAGCCCATGGGGGCACTCGCGAAATCCCGTCCAGCACGGAGTAATGTCCCACCTGAGAAGACGATCACGAGGAAGGACAGCTCAATGCTCTCCCGCCTGTTTGCCCCCAAGGTCAAGGTCAGCGCACACTGCGACCTGCCCTGCGGTGTGTACGACCCGGCCCAGGCCCGCATCGAGGCGGAGTCGGTGAAGGCCATCCAGGAAAAGATGGCCGGCAACGACGACCCTCACTTCCAGGCCCGGGCGACGACCATCAAGGAGCAGCGCGCCGAGCTCGCCAAGCACCACGTCTCGGTGTTGTGGAGCGACTACTTCAAGCCGCCGCACTTCGAGAAGTACCCGGAGCTCCACCAGCTGGTCAACGACACCCTCAAGTCCCTCTCGACCGCAAAGGGTTCCACGGACCCGGCGACCGGCCAGAAGGCACTCGACTACATCGCCCAGGTCGACAAGATCTTCTGGGAGACCAAGAAGGCCTGATCCTTGATCAGGCTCTCTGACCTGCGATTACGTTGGTTGCAGCGTCTCCCTGTGTCTCACTGCCCGCACCCGGTCCGCGGGGCGCCTGGAACGGCGGCCTTGACGGATCGGGTGCGGTCTTTTTGTCCGGGGCCAGGTCAGCGCAGGACAAGCAGGACGGCCAGCGCGATGAGCAGCGAGTCGATCCGGTCCAGCAGGCCGCCGGAGCCGGGTAGCCAACGGCCGGCGTCCTTTGCCTGGGCGCCTCTTTTGACCATGGATTCGAGGAGGTCGCCGGCCGGGCCGCCGACCGCCACCGCGACCGCCATCGGCCAGGTCAGCGCGGACAGCACGGCGAGCACGCCGACGCCGGCCGCCGCCCCGGCCAGGGTCCCGCTCCACCGCTTGGCCGGTGACAGGGGCGACAGCCGCGGTCCGCCCAGCCGTTGACCGGCGAAGTACGCCGCGATGTCGGCGATCGAGACCGCCACGAACAGCGCGAGCGCGCTCGCCCCGAGCGGCACCAGCGCGGCCAGCACACTCAGCCAGGCCAGCCCGAGCAGACCGGCGCACAGCCGGTGCAGGCCATGGTCGGCGTCGCCGGACAGGAGCGGCACCGCGGCGATCGCGAGCGCCCCGATCGCGACCGCCCGGAGCTCCTGTCCGGGCGTCAGCCAGGCGGCCAGCACCACGCCTGCCACCGCTGCGGCCAGTACGACCCGGTCTGCCGAGCCCAGCTGCATCAGCCCGCCGAACTCCATCGCCGCGATCACCCCTACGGCGATGGCGATGGCCGCGGCGCCGGGACCGCCCCACCAGAACGCACCGGTGACCAGTGGCACTCCGACCGCCCAGGCGCACCACCGGATCAGCAGCTCGCGGCGCCGGGACGCCGCCACCGCGAGGCCGCCCAGCGCCAGCGCCCCACCGAGGTAGGGCGCCAGGGAGGCCACGGTGATCACCGGGCGGATCCGGCGGCGGGAACACCCGCGGGCATCGAAACGAGCGAGGCCGAGCCAGGTCGCAGTACGTCCAGGGCTGCCTGAATGCTGTCCGCAATGCGCGCGTTCTCGGCGCTGTCCTTGACCGCGATGCGCACCGTGCGCCCCTGGTACGCCGACGACAGCGGCGACAGGTCGCGCAGGTAGACGTCGCGGCGGCGGCACTCGTTCACCACCTGTGCGGCGCTCGGCCCGCCGGACGGCAGGGTCACGGTGAGGAAGTTCGCCACACCCTCCTCGACCGCCACGGTCTCATCCAGCCCGGCCAGGTCGGCGGCCAGCTGTCGGCGCAGCGCGTGGGTGCGAAGCCAGCACTCGCTGTAGTACGCCGGGTCGCGCAGGGCCGCCACGGCGGCCAGCTGCGCCGGGAGGCTGACCGGCCAGGGCGGTGTCCGCAGGCGTAGCCGCGCCGCGGTGGTCGGCTCGGCCACCAGGTACGCCGCCCGAAGACCGGACAGCCCGTACATCTTGGACAGTGAACTGCAGACCACCACCCGCGGATCTGTCGCGGCGAGGCCGACGAGTGACTCGGTCAGGTCGACATAGCCCAGGTACGCCTCGTCGATCCACCAGCGGGTCCGGGCCGGCGCGGCAGCGATCACCGAGCGCAGCTCCGCGGCCGGTGCGTGGCGTCCGGTCGGGTTGTTCGGGTTGACCACCACCACGAGGTCGTAGCGGCCCGAGGCGACGGCAGCGGACAACCGGGCCGAGTCGATCCGCCAGCCGTCTTCGCGGCGCAACCGGAACCGGTCCACCCGGCATCCGATCACCCGCTCCGTGACGTGGGCGTACTCGCCGTAGCCCGGGTCCATCAGGAGCACCCTGCTCTGCGGGGTCAGCCACTGGCCGAACGCCCGGAAGATCAAGTCCGATGAACCCGCGCCGACCGCGAGCGTCTGAACCGGCAGCCCGCGGGCCGTGGCGATGTCCGCCAGCAGGCCCTCGGCGCCGGTCGGCGGCGAGGTCCGGGCGGCCCAGGCCGGATCTTCCGCGAGCGCCGCCCGCACGCCGGGGGCCGGCGGGAACCAGGCGTCCAGTACGTCCGCCGCGACGACCTGATGGCGCCGGTGCAGGCTGCGGAAGTCCGTGCCGATGGCGGTGAACGAGGCGCCGCCGTGTTCGCAGCCGTCCGGCCGGGGTGCGAACGGCATGTCCAGCCGCCAGTCCACTTCGGACCGCAGACGTTCCAGCAGGGTGCCGTAACGGTCCATCGTGACCTTCGTCAGCTCGGTCACGCCGCCGGTCAGCACCTCGAACGTCAACGCACCGCTGTGGACGGTCCGGCCGACCGGGCGCAGGCCGGCGGCCAGGTACATGTCGAGCAGTTCGGTGCGCCCCATCGCCACCACCCGGCGGCCGCCCCGGGCGGCGATCCAGCGCAGCGCCGCGTACATCAACAGTGGTGCCGCCGCGGTGGTCCGCCAGCGCGGCTCAACAGTGAGGATGCGTACCTCGAAGAGATCGTCCTCGGTCAGCAGTGGCAGCTCGTCGCGGTTCAGGTACTTGTCGAGCGCATACCGGCCCAACCAGGGCGGAGTCAGGCTGACAAAGCCGATTCGGGCCTCTCCCCGCGCCGCGACCAGGTAGACGTTGTCGCCGTCCAGCCCGTCGCGCAGCCGGCCGGACGGATCCGGCGCATGCTGGCCCAGCTCCTGTGCGTACACCCGGTGGCGCAGTTCGTGGATCCACTCCAGATCCTCCGGAGTGGCAGCGCGCAGCTGCAGGTCACGTCCCATGAGTACCTCTTTCGACGCGGGTGGGCCCGCCCCATCGTGGGGAACGCGGACCGGCCGCGACAGCGCCGAGCGACACAGTGCGCCTGAGTACGTGTACTCAGGCGCAGTCGCCCGCCGCATGCTCCGTCCAACGGAGGTCAGTGGCGGGCGAGTTGGTGGGGACCCTCAGTCGGCCGGTGGCAGCAGCGTCCCCAAGGGCCCCAGGTCCAGGTTGAGGTCTTCCAGGCGGAGGTCGTAGCGGGCACAGAGGTCCTGCATGCGGTCGTGGAGGAGCATCAGGGTCAGGCCTACGCGTTCTTCCTGGTCCTCCGTGAGGTCGTCGTTGTCGACTCGGTGGAGGGCCTGGCGTTCCATGAGCTGGCGGAGGAGTTCGACGACGGTCAGGACGAGTTTGACCAGGTCGCGTTCGACGGTGTCCGGGTCGGTGGACAGGCGGTGGGCGGCGGTGCGGGCTTCCGG
>NZ_JAAKZX010000399.1 GCF_011045025.1 Streptomyces ureilyticus | reverse complement strand
CACCCAGGACGAGCGTATGGCCGGCGAAATTGATCTCCCAGCCGGGCATGGCGCGGATCAGCCCCTCCGGATCCGCTGCCGCTGCGTGTGTCGGCGCCGCAGGGGCTCCGACTCGTTTGCGGATCAGGCGCTTGACGACGACGACCCGTTCGCGGCCGCCGTGGCGCAGGCGGACCTCGTCGCCGACGCGGAGGGCGTGTGCGGGCTTGACGCGTTCGCCGTTCACGCGAACGTGGCCACCGCGACAGGCGGTGGCGCCCATCGAGCGGGTCTTGACGAGACGTACGGACCAGATCCAGCTGTCGACGCGGACGGTCTCACCGTTCGCGGGGGCGGCGGCCTTCGCGGCGGCCACGGCCTCCGCCGAGCCGGACGCGCGCTCGTCGGCACCGCTATCGCTGTCCGTGCCGTTCCTCTGAGTCCCTGAAGCCATGCTTCGACCTTAGTCCTCGGGAAGCGGATCGCCGGAGCCGTTTTCCACCCCACCTCATGCCCGCATCCCGGGCCTGCATCCAGGCATACCGTTGTGGGCATGAACAACAGCCTGGCCGCGCTGGACGAGCGGGTCTCCGGCTGCCGGGCCTGCCCGCGGCTGGTCGACTGGCGTGAGGAAGTGGCCCGTACCAAGCGCGCCGCCTTCGCGGAGTGGACGTACTGGGGCCGGCCGGTGCCGGGCTTCGGACCACCGGACGCCTCGCTGCTCGTCATCGGGCTCGCGCCCGCGGCGCACGGTGGGAACCGGACCGGGCGGATGTTCACCGGGGACCGTTCCGGGGACGTGCTGTATGAGGCGTTGCACGAGGTGGGGCTGGCGTCGCAGCCCACGTCCGTGAGCGTGGACGACGGGCTGACCCTGTACGGCGTACGGATCACCGCACCCGTGCACTGCGCGCCGCCCGCCAACAAGCCGACGCCCGAGGAGCGCGACACCTGCCGCCCCTGGCTGGTGAGCGAGCTGAAGCTGCTCAGGCCCACCCTCCGGGCGGTCGTGGTGCTCGGGGCCTTCGGGTGGCAGGCCGCGCTGCCCGCGTTCGCCGAGGCGGGCTGGACGGTGCCCCGACCCCGGCCGGCCTTCTCCCACGGCGCGCGTATCACCCTGGAGAGCCAGAGCCAGAGCCAGAGCCAGAGCCAGAGCCAGAGCCAGAGCCACAGCGGCAGCCCGGCCAACAACCCGCTGGAACTCTTCGGCTGCTTCCACGTAAGCCAGCGCAACACCTTCACCAGGCGCCTCACCCCCGAAATGCTGCGGGGTGTGCTGCGTACCGCAGCGGAGGCGGCAGGGCTTCCGACCAGGCCGTATGCGGGCTAGGGTCGCCCGATGCCCCTTTATCCGGAGATCGAACCGTACGACCACGGCATGCTCGACGTCGGCGACGGCAACCACGTCTACTGGGAGGTGTGCGGCAATTCGCGCGGCAAGCCCGCGGTGGTGCTGCACGGCGGACCCGGTTCCCGGAGCAACCCCTTCTTCCGGCGGTACTTCGACCCGGCCGCGTACCGCATCGTCCTCCTCGACCAGCGAGGCTGCGGACGCTCGACGCCGCACGCGAGCGCGTACGACACCGACATGAGCGTCAATACGACGGCGCACATCATCGCCGACCTGGAGCTGCTCCGAGCTCACCTCGGTATCGAGCGATGGCTGGTGTGGGGCGTGTCGTGGGGGTCGGTGCTCGGGCTGCGGTACGCGCAGACGCACCCGGGTGCCGTCTCCGAGCTGGTGCTGACGGCGGTCGCGACCGGTGCCAGCCGTGAAGTGGCCCTGATGACCAGAGGGCTCGGGCAGTTCTTCCCCGAGGCCTTCGAGCGGTTCCTCGCGGAGCTGCCCGAGGACGAGGACAAGCTCGAAGGGAATCTGGCGGCGGCGTACAACCGGTTGATCGAGTCGCCCGACCCCGAGATACGGGCGCGGGCGGCACGGGCCTGGACCGACTGGGAAACGGCCATGGCTCCCGCCCCGCCGCGTTCGATCCCCCGCTACGAGGACCCCGTGTTCCGCATGGGCTTCGCCCGCACGGTCACGCACTACTGGGGCAACGACCACTTCCTCGGCGAGGGCAACGAGGAGGGAGTGGTCCTCCGCGACGCCCCCCGCCTCAAGGACATCCCCGGCACCCTGGTCCAGGGCAGCCTCGACCCCGGCAACCTCCTCGGCACCGTCTGGCGGCTCCACCACGCCTGGCCCGGAAGCGAATTGATCATGATCGACGACGTGGGCCACAACGCGGGAGCGGCGGACGCCGTGGACGCGCTCGTCGCGACGACGGACCGGTACGCGACAGACGGGCACGGGACAGACCGGCACGCGACAGACCGGCACGCGGCGTCCCGCTGACGCCAAACGCGCACCGTCCCGTTCACCCATGTCCTCCAGCGTCGGCCCAGGAGCCGGCCTCGGCGTCGCCGAAGAGCTGCCGCACCGTAGAGCGGTAGTTGGCCTGGACGTGTGCGAGGGCGTGGGCGCGGGCGCGTTCCGGGTCGCCGGAGGCGATGGCGGCGTACAACTCGCGGTGTTCCACGAGGAGTTGGGGCCACTCCTCGTTCTGGTGGGTGAGCCACCGTACGCGGCCGGCGACCGGTTCCATGACCGAGATGAGCAGGCCGTTGTCGGCCATCGACAGGATGCGGTCGTGGAAGCGGGTGTTGATCTCGGGGATCGCCTCCGCGTCCTCGGCCCGGGTCGCGGTGGCCGCGCGGTCGAGGAGTTCCTCCAGTTCGGCGAGGTCGGCCCGGGTCGCGCGCTGGGCCGCGAGCCCGGTGGCGTACACCTCCAGGGCCTCGCGGAGCTCGAAGAGTTCCTTGACGTCCGTCGGGGTCAGCGGGCGTACGACGGTGCGGCGCGGGGTCTCGAAGTGGACGAAGCCCTCGGCGACCAGGGCGCGAATGGCCTCGCGGACCGGGACACGGGAGACCCCGAAGCGGTCGGCCAGTTCGCGCTCGACCAGCCGGTCGCCGGGTCGCAGCCGCCCGGTGATGATCTCCTGCCGCAGCGTGGCGAGGACTCGCTCACGCACCGCCCCCAGCGGTTCCACCGTCGTCATGGCTCCATCTTCACCGAACCGGGGGCTGTTTTACCGAGCTGTAACCGTATGGACATTGCCGGGTGTCGTTGACGGCGGGACCATAACGCAAGTTTGGTATACCAAAAATGCGAGCAAGCGAGACGAGCGGCCACCCTCCGCTCACGAAGGCGAGCGACCACCCCTCCGCTCCCGCTCGTCCCGGTCCCCATCCGCTCCC
>NZ_JAAKZX010000398.1 GCF_011045025.1 Streptomyces ureilyticus | reverse complement strand
GGAGGGTGGTGGTCGCGGTGGGTACCGGGCCGTGGGACTGCTGCGGCGTACTGGTTCCGTCTTGCGGGCCTTCGCCTGGGCTACTGTCCGTCGCCGTGCGGCGGTTGGCCGACCGACTTGGCGGTGAAGGGGCCGGGGAAGGTGCTCCCCCGGAAGTCGATGTGGTCTCCGCCGTACGTGGGGGCGTCCGTGGAGCTACGAAAAGGACCCTCCCGGGGGTCGGAGTCACGAGGCTGCGGGGCAGTCGGCTTCGGTTCCAGCTCGCGGAGTACGGCGACCGCAGCCCTGGCCGCGTTCGCAGCGGCCTGAGGTTGTGAACCCCCGGCGTCCGCACGGGACTTGTCCGCGTCGGCCTTGTCGCTGATGCCCCGGATGATCAACGCGCCCGCCTCACCGGCGAGGTGGACGGCGTGGGCGACGCCGGAGCTTTCCATCTCGATGGCGACGGCGTCGTTGAAGCTCGTCCGGATGCGCTGGGCCAGCTCGGAGTCGGCGTCTGCGAGGACTACGTCTCCGACGGCGATGGGCTTGAAGTGGGCCCTGCCGCGCAACGCCTCCTTGGCTGCCTCCATCAGGCGGTACGAGGCGCGCCAGGCCTCCGGGCGGGCCAGGAAGCCGTCGGGGGTCTGTTTGCCGCCGTGGATCGCGTACACCTTGGTCGCGACCACGACGTCGCCGATCTCGATGTCGTCCTTCAGACCGCCCGCGACGCCTACGAGCAGCACGGCCTCGGGGTCGAGCCAAGACAGCACGTGCGTGGTGATAGCGGCTGCGGTGAGTGTTCCCTCGCCCATGTCGACGAGGGCGACCCGCCAGGGCGTGCCGGGGAGCCGGCCTCGCTTGGCTTTGGTGCCGTAGCGCGGCTCGGTGAGCTTCTCGACGTCGGTGAGGTGGGCCAGCACGGCCTCGTATTCGAGGGACAGCGCGGTGAGGATCGCTACGGTGGGCATTGGCTCCGGCACGCTCTCAACGGTACTGCCAAGTTGCGTGTCCAGAGCGTGTGTTGGGCGAGGTGGGTGCGGCGTACCGTGATGTCACGCGATGTTCGGAGGCGGCACGGGGGACGGCGCGATGACGAACGGGTACGACGGGGACCATCTCGACTTCCGGGGAGGCGAGTTCACCGGTCCCTTCACCGCGAAGGCGGAGTACCACGAGCATGGGCCCGCGCCCACCGCGCTGGACGCCCTGCCCGCGAGGGCGGTCGGTTTCACCGGCCGGGACGGCGAACTGCGTGCGCTGCTGGACGCGTTCGACCCGTCCGCGCCCGAGAGGCCGGCCGCCGTGCTGGTCGCGGCGGTGTCCGGGCTCGGTGGCATCGGCAAGACGGCGCTCGCGGTGGAGGCGGCGCACGAGGCTTGCGGGAGGGGCTGGTTTCCGGGCGGGGTGCTCTTCATGGACCTGCATGGGTACGACGACGATCCCGTCACTGCGGACCAGGCGCTGGAGGCCTTGCTGCGTGCGCTGGGTACGGCTCCGGAGCACATCCCGGCCACCGCGGACGAACGTGCCGCGCTCTACCGTTCGACCCTTGCCGAGCGTGCCCGGGAGCGGGGCGCGGTGCTGATCCTGGCGGACAACGCGTCCTCACCGGAGCAGGTGCGCCTCCTGCTTCCCGGCAACACACGGCACCGTCTTCTGGTCACCTCTCGCAACAAGTTGCCCCAACTGAACGCACGACTCCTGTCGTTGGACGAGCTGACGCCGGAGGAGGCGTACGCCCTGCTCGATCGCGCCCTGCGGATCGCCGACCCGTCCGACAGTCGCGTCGCGGATGGGGCCGAGGCAGCCGCGGAACTCGCTTCCCGCTGTGGGCATCTGCCGCTGGCCCTCCAGATCGCGGCTGCTCTGCTGGTGCTGGACCGGGACAAGCCCGTAGCCGAACTCGTCGCCGAACTCACCGAGTTCCGCAACCGTCTCACCCACCTCGACGATGGTGAACGGAGCGTCCGCGCCGCCTTCGACCTGTCGTACCGGCGTCTGCCACCCGAGCAGGCCCGCCTGCTCCGCCTGCTGTCTCTTGCCCCGGGGCCTGACGTGAGCACCGAGGTCGTCACCGTCCTGACCGAGGCAGACGCTCCGCCGACCCGTGCCCTGGACGCGCTGACGCGCACGCATCTCGTCGAGCGGGGGAATGGGCGGGGGAGGTGGCGGTTGCATGACTTGGTGCGGGCGTTCGGGGTGGGTGTGGTGGCAAGGGTTGCGGGATTCAGGGAGGAGGGGGAGGCGGCGCGGGAGCGGGTGCTGGAGTTCTACTACCGGTGGGCGGATGCCGCCGATGACCGGTTGCGGTGGCTGCCGGGGATGCCGGAGCCGGAGCGGTTCGCGGACCGGGCGCAGGCGTTGGAGTGGCTGGACGGGGAGCGGGCGGGGCTGGTGGCGGCGGTGCAGTGGGCGGCGGAGGAGCGGTACGCGGATGCGGCGGTGAGGCTGGCCGCATGCCTGGCGGAATACCTGGAGTGGCGGCGGTCCTTCGACGACGGGATCACCGTGAGCCGGGCCGCCCGGGAGGCCGCCCACCGCGCCGGGGACCGCCACCGCGAGGGCGACGCCTGGAACAACCTCGGCCTCGCCCTGTGGCAGATGGGCCGGGCTGAGGAGGCGATCGACGCCCACACCCGCGCCCGCGACCTGTACCAGGCGACCGGGAACCGCTACCGCGAGGGCACCGCATGGACCAACCTCGGCCTCGCCCTGTGGCAGGCGGGCCGGGCTGAGGAGGCGATCGACACCCTCACCCGCGCCCGCGACCTGTACCAGGCGACCGGGAACCGCTACCGCGAGGGCACCGCGTGGACCAGCCTCGGCCTCGCCCTGCAGCAGGCGGGCCGGGCTGAGGAGGCGATCGACGCCCACACCCGCGCCCGCGACCTGCTCCGGACCGCCGGGAACCGCCACCACGAGGGCATGGCATGGGGCAACCTCGGCCTCGCCCTGGAGGAGGCGGGCCGGGTGGGGGAGGCGGTCGAGGTGTACGGCAAGGCCCTGGAGATCTTCCGGGAGTTCGAGGACTGGTACCGGGCAGGCCACACCCTCCACAACCTGGCCCTCGCCCACCAGGTCGCCCACCGTCCCTCCGACGCCCGCGCCTGCTGGCTCCAGGCCGCCGACGCCTACACCCGCGCCAACGCCCCCACCGAAGCCACCCAAGCCCGCACGCGGGCCGAAGAGCAGCTGTAGCACCCCGGCCGGACGGCGAAGGCCTGGCGATGTACCGCAAGGCCGCCGAGCCTCCAGTTGTTCGTCTCGTAGTACGCGACCTTCTTCGAGGCGGGCGGGATCGGCACGTGGT
>NZ_JAAKZX010000397.1 GCF_011045025.1 Streptomyces ureilyticus | reverse complement strand
AGCACGATCAGCGAGTGGTCGTAGACGTCTTTGTGTCGGTGGTGCTCGTCACGCTCCAGACGTAGCGCGGGCAGCTCGGGCAATACATGCGCGGCGAGCGGGGCGGTCGAGGAGAGGGAGTTCGTCGTGGCTGCCGGCGCTGATACCGGTGCCGGTGTGCGGGTCCTGGTGGTCGTCGGAGGGGGCGAACTCGTCCTCTATGGCGGCCTGTTGATCGTACGTGACCTGCTCGAAGGTCGCTGTGGCCTGCTGGTCGTACGACTCGTGCCGCTCGTGTTGGTCGTACGACTCGTGCTGCTCGCCGCTGTCGGAGTTCCATGCCGTGGCGTCGTACGCACCCGAGTCGAAGGTCTGCGTGTTCCACTGCTGGGCCTCGACGAGAGGTTCGGCCTGCAGCCAGGCATTCGCGTCCCACTGACCACTGATGTCGGGCCCTGTGGACTGCGCCGGGATCCCGATGAGCGGCTGCTGACCGGAGGCGTCCGCCCACAGACCGGTCGCGTCATGGCCGCCGGTGTCGTACGCGGCGTAGTGCTGGGCCGCGTACGCGTCGTAGTTCAGCGTCTGGTGGCCGCCGGTGGACGCGTACGAACCCGTGCCGCCGCTGCCCGGCAGGTCGCCGAAGAGGGGATCGGTCTCGAAGCTCGTCGTGGCCTCGAAGGGCGGCGCCGCGCAGGCACCCGGGGTGCCGTAGGTGTCGTAGATGCCGGTGGGTGCCGCGTCAAAACCGGTGGCGGCGTAGGCGTCGTACGTGGTGAAGTCGCCGTACTGGACCCCCTGCTCGCCATACGACGCGAAGTGCGTCGAGGCGGCTTCGGGAGCCGCGGCCGGGGACGGCATGGTCCCCGACGGATGACGGTCGTTCACCAACTTCTCTTTCGCCTCGACGACAGGGGCGCTGGCAGAGCAGTGCGGTGACTGTACCCGGGGGTAGGCGGGCGCGACAATCTTCGGCCGTCATCACCCGCTCGGGAAACGGGCATTCGGCCGCCTTTCGGCGGCCAGAGGGCGCGACTTTGGCCTTTCGTTCGATGAACGTTCGAGGGCATACGGGTGTTCCCCGGGGGTTCGGCCGGGGCCCGGGGCGCGTTGTGGTTTACGCCACGGTCAGTCCGCCGGTGCGGGCGGCGGCAGGGGTCCCCGCGGTCTCGTCCATGTCGAGCGCCTGCCGTATGCCGGCTGCGACCGCCGGGTGCACGGGCAGGGCAAGGTGACCGATGCCACTCACTCGTACGTTCTGCGCGAGCAGGTCAGGGTGCTCGACGCAGGCCGTCTCCAACGGGTCCATCAACTGGTCGAGATCGCTCCAGAAGCTCACAAACCGAGTCCGGCAGCCCGGTGCGGGCTCGCACAGTTCCTCGAGCACGTCGGAGCCGGGACGCATCTGCCGCACGATCGGATGCGCGTTCATCAGCGGTGCCACGCTCGTGCCCGAGTGCGGTGTGCCCAACGTCACAAGTGTCCGTACGCGCACATCGCCGCCCAGGCGCTGCACGTAGTAACGCGCGATCAGTCCGCCGAGGCTGTGGCCGACGATGTCCACCTCCTGCTGGCCGGTGCGCTCGCAGATCTCCTCGATGTGTCGGCCGAGCAGCTCGCCAGCGGTGCGGATGTCGCAGGTCAGGGGCGAGTAGTTGAGCGACTCGATCTGTTGCCTGCCGTGCTGGGCCAGGGAGCGGCGCAGCAGCACGAACACCGAGCGGTTGTCTATGAATCCATGGAGGAGGACCACCGGGGGCTTGGGCCGGGTGGGCAGGCGGTGGGCCTCGGCGTCACGGTCGGTGTCGGCCGCGGTCTCGGGACCGAGGTCGTCGGGTGCGCGGCGGGGCCTCGGGAGTGCGGCGGAGGGAAGGTTGGGAGCCGGGGAGGGCGAAGCAGCGCCTGGGCGGCGCTCCTGCACGATGCCCGTGGGGTAGAGGATCAGATGCCCCGCGAGGATCGCGACCTCAAGGGCCGTGGCCTTCAGGAGAGTCAGCGAGAGTCCGGCCAGTCTGCTGGGCAACAGCCGTTGACAGAGCGGCAAAAGCGGATAAAAGGGCAGTACTGCCCTGGTGACCTTCATGGCCGACCTCCCGTCGGCACGCGAGAGGACGGCTCTGTCCCCCGTGTGCCCTCATGGAAAGCCGCCGACGAGGAGAACGGCAGTGTGCACGTGGCGAGCATCACGCCCGCGGAACGACGGGGTCTCCCGTCGTCGTGCGATCGCCGATACGCCGCACCATCCGGCCGCCGGGCTGGCGGCGCGGAGGTACGGCGACCTCGTGGCGGCTCCCCTTGCGCCCGGCCCGGCTGTGGCCCATGTGCCTCAGGGTGCGGGATCGGTGCGCGGCGAACTTGTCCCATCGTGTGATTTCCCCCTCGGTCTACACCGCGAAACTGCCGGTTGCGGGATGGTGGCGATAACGTTCGTTCACTTCCCCGGCCGGCGTGGTGCGGGGCGGCTGTGCCGATGGGTACACCTGACGTGGAGTGACGTGTCGCTCGCATGAAGCGGTTGCGGCGAGTCGCCGTCAACGTCTTGAGGTGCTATCAGTCGATACAGGCCGGTGCGGGACGTTAACAGGTCGATTTGAGTTTTTGCTAGATACGGATTTCTGCAGTCCGGTTCGCTGGAGATCGTTTCTCGGCGGGGCGGAAGTCGGTACATGGAGGCAACAGTGATGGGTGTGGCAGCCGGTCCGATCCGCGTGGTGGTGGCCAAGCCGGGGCTCGACGGTCACGATCGTGGGGCCAAGGTGATCGCGCGGGCCCTGCGTGACGCGGGCATGGAGGTCATTTACACCGGCCTCCATCAGACGCCGGAGCAGATCGTGGACACCGCGATCCAGGAGGACGCGGACGCGATCGGGCTCTCCATTCTTTCCGGAGCCCACAACACGCTTTTCGCCGCCGTCATCGAACTCCTCAAGGAGCGCGAGGCGTCGGACATCAAGGTCTTTGGCGGCGGAATCATTCCTGAAGCGGACATTCTTCCCCTCAAGGAGAAGGGTGTCGCCGAGATCTTCACGCCGGGTGCGACGACGGCGTCGATCGTGGACTGGGTCCGAGCCAACGTTCGGCAGCCGGCTGCCTCTAGTTGAGCGGGTGCCTCCGGCGGTTGGGCGGCTGCGGGTGCGTGGGTGGTTGCTCGCGCCCCGCGGCGGAGCCGCAAATGTCACAGCCCCGCGCCCCTTGGGTGCGGGGCCGCGGTCCGGTGCGTCAGCCCGTCGCCAACAGGGCATACGGCCCTTCCGCTGATACAGGGCACAGATGGGCCGAGACCGAAGCTACGCGACGGGCATGCGACGCACCGGCCCCCGTCCCCTCCCGTTGGCGGGAGGGCGCCGGTGTCGTCGGGACGCGGGAAGTCGCAGGCTTTGCTTTTAGGGGCGCGGGGAATTGCGCGATGAGCCACAACGGGCCCGCAGTCGCCAACGAACTGAACCCACCCACCACCGCCGCCGTATCGCGCACGCGGGCGGCGACGCGACGGGCGCCGAGATCTCCCG
>NZ_JAAKZX010000396.1 GCF_011045025.1 Streptomyces ureilyticus | reverse complement strand
CCAGCCGTCCGAGAACGGCGGGCAGACGGTCCAGGCCACGAGGGCCGCGCGTCCCGACCGTACTTGGACCCGTATCGCCGTCGCGCCGGACAGCGGCTGCGCGGACGCCTTCGACCCGCTGCTGCGCAAGGCCCTCGCCCCGGCAGGCTGCCTGCGGCTCCTGCGCGCGACGTACACCGACGCGACGCGCAGTCATGTCACGACCGTCGGACTGCTGTTCACGAAGGCGGACTCCGCGGCCATGGGCGCGCTGAGCAGCCAGTTCGAGGACGAGGGGCTCGCGGAGCGGCGCGACCTGATGCCCCGCCCGTACGCCGCTAAGGGCACCGTAGCCGCCGGTTTCGGCGACGCCCAGCGCGCGTCCTGGACGGTGTCGGTCCTGACCGACGCCCCCGTGGTCGTCTACGCCGTGTCCGGCTTCGCCGACGGCCGCGCCGTCACCGAGCCGGAGCCGGCCGAGAACGCCATGAAGGCAGACGCCACCACACCGCCCGCCCAGGCGGGCCTCGGCCACGACGCACAAGGCCTCGCCGACCGCATCGAGCGCGGCCTCCGTAAAACCGTCAACTCGGCCACGGAGAAGCCGTCATGACCCGCAAGGCCATAGCCGTTGGTGCCCGCAGGACCGGAGTCCTCGCCACCCTCCTCGCCGCCTCCCTCGCCCTCGTCCCGCCCACCACCGCCCACGCCGACGGGATACGCGCCCAGCAGTGGCCCCTGGAAGCGATGCGCGCCAAGGAGGCCTGGCAGACGACCAAGGGCGAGGGCATCACCGTCGCCGTTCTCGACACGGGCGTCGAGGCCCAGCACCCGGACCTCGCCGGCAACGTCCTCACCGGCAAGGACATGGTCGGCTTCGGCGCCGGCCGGGGCGACCGCGCCTGGGCCCGCCACGGCACCGCGATGGCCGGCATCATCGCGGGCAACGGACACGGCCCCGGCAACGCCGACGGCGTCATGGGCATCGCCCCCGAGGCCAAGATCCTCCCCGTCCGCGTGATCCTCGAAGATGGCGACTCGGCCCGCGGCAAGGCCCGCAACACCCGCGGCAACGCCCTCGCCGAAGGCATCCGCTGGGCCGCCGATCACGGCGCCGACGTCATCAACCTCTCCCTGGGCGACGACTCCAAGTCCGCCCACCCCGAGGCCACCGAGGACGCCGCCGTGCAATACGCCCTGAGGAAGGGCGCCGTCGTCGTCGCCTCGGCCGGCAACGGCGGTGAGAAGGGCGACCACATCTCGTACCCGGCCGCCTACCCGGGCGTCATCGCCGCCACCGCCGTCGACAAGTACGGCACCCGCGCCTCGTTCTCCACCCGCCGCTGGTACGCCACCGTCAGCGCACCCGGCGTCGACGTCGTCATCGCCGACCCGGACCGCAAGTACTACGAAGGCTGGGGCACCAGCGCCGCCTCGGCCTTCGTCTCCGGCGCCGTCGCCCTCGTCCGCGCCGCCCACCCGAACCTGGCCCCGGCCCAGATCAAGGAGCTCCTGGAGGACACGGCCCGCAACGCCCCCAGCGGCGGCCGCGACGACTCCCGCGGCTTCGGCTTCGTCGACCCCGCGGCCGCCATCAAGGAGGGCGGCAAGCTCAAGCCGGAAGGGCTGCGCTCGGCCTCGTACGGCGAAAAGTACTTCGGCCCGGGGCCGGACGCCGCGGACGACGACTCCTCGACCGGCTGGGCGGGACCCGTCGCGGGCGGCGTCGGCGGCGTACTCCTGATCGGCGCGGTTGTCCTCTGGCGCGGCCGCCGCGAACCACGCCCAACGGCTACCGGCGACCCCGACTACTAGACGTTCGCTAGACGTCCGCATCCCGCAGCGACGACACCGCTGCCCTGGCCGCCGCCTCCACCAGCGAAATCCCCTTCGCCTTCGTGGAGTTGCCCTGCGAAAGCGCCGTGACGAGATACGCGTGCCCGTCCACCGTCACCCGCCCGATGCTGTTGATCACCCACAGCCCGGTCTGACTGCGCGGCAACCACCCGTTCTTCAGGGCGAATTGGGGTTCAGAACCGACAGCCGACACACCCCAGTCCTGGCCCACCTCGATGTCCCCCATCAGCCCTCGCAGATACGCCCGCGAGGCCTCACTCAGCTCCGACTCCTCCCCGAACACCTGCTCAAGCAGGGCGAGTTGATCGGCCGCCGTGGTCTGCGTCAGCCCCCACAACGCCCCGTTCCCGCCCTCGGTGCCGCTCAGCCCGAACCGCTCGTTCGCCGCCGCCAGACCCTCCGCCCGCCCGATCGCGTCCCACAGCTCGCTCGCCGACACATTGTCGCTGCTCTTGATCATCGCGGTCGCGTACGACTTCTCCGCCGCCGTCAGCTCCCGCCCCGCGTCCTGTGCCTGAAGCAACAGCGCCGCCAGGATGTCGACCTTGACGATGCTCGCGGTGTCGAAGGACCCCTCCCCGTACACCGCGCTCTGCCCGGAGTCCGGATCCAGCACCGCCACCGACACCCGCGCGCCGTCCTCCACGGCCACGGACTCCATCGCCTCGGCGAGCAGCGCGTCCCGGTCCACGGCAGGAGGCGTAGGTGTCGGGCTCGCCGTCGTCGCCACGGATTCCACTGTCGCCTCCGGGGTCCGAGATGCGTCCGCCGCCTGCGCGCCCGCGGTGGGCGACGCCGAGGACGATACGAGACCGGTGCCGCCGCGCGTCTGCGCCGTCACGTGCGTGGTCCCGGAGGCCGTGACGCCGACGAGCACGACGGAGGCCACCGCGGTGTAGAGGAGAGGCCCGCACCAGGACGGGCGGGCGCCGGGCCGACGAGCTGTCTGCGGATCCATCCCGCGATGCTGGGGCCTGCAGCCGTGTCTCCGGTTAGCCGCACGTCAGAAGCATGTAAGGGATCGCTGAGAAAACCCTGAGCCAGGTGAACACCATGTTTCCGGGGCCGCGGGAAGCATGCGAGCGAGACCCGCATAGAGTCGGTGACCGTGGCGAACAAGAACATCCCCGACTCCGGCTTCTCCGACGACGACGGCTCCGCCGACCCCCGGCTGACCGCCGCGCTCACGGCCTGGGCCGAGGACCGCTCCGCACACGTACCGGTCCTGGAGGCGCTCAAGGGCGCCCGGCTCCTCGTACCCGTCGTGGCCGTTCTGGGGGAGACCGAGGAGGACGAGAACGGACTGCGCCGCGAGAAGACCAGCGACATGGCCGTCCCCACGCTCAAGGCCGGCACCCGGACCGCCCTGCCCGCCTTCACGTCCACCGAGTCGCTCGCCCGCTGGGACCCGGCGGCCCGCCCCGTCGCCGTACCCCTGCACCAGGCCCTCCAGGCCGCCGCCCACGAGAAGGCCGACACCCTCGTGCTGGACCTCGCCGGACCCGTGCCGTACGAAGTCACCGGCCCCACCCTGCTCGCCCTCGCCGAGGGCCGCACCAGCACGGATCCGCTCGCCGACCCCGCCGTGACCGACGCCGTACGCGCCGCCGTCGCCGCCGAGCCCGCTGTACTCCGCGCCCACCTCGGCCCCGGCCAGGCCGACGGCACCCTCGCCCTCATACTGGACCCTGTCTCTTATACACAACT
>NZ_JAAKZX010000395.1 GCF_011045025.1 Streptomyces ureilyticus | reverse complement strand
CCCGAATCTCCCGCACCCGCCCGCCCCATTAACCGCTGTTACATCCCCGTCGAATAACCCGGACACCCCAGCCCTAAAGTGCAAGCGTTCGACGACCGAAACCCCCTGGTCCGTATGGGGGTTACGGCCCCGATTACCAGCATTCCGTAACTGTTATGCCCGGCAACCGTTGTTGACGGCTTCCTGATCGCGCTGCCGCCGATCCACGCCGCGACCGAGTGGAACCGCCGCTTCCGTAGCAGGACTGGGGATTCTCCCGGGTCCTTCCCCAGGTCCCCTCCCGGCACCGGCGGCCTAGCGTCTGGCCTCGTGCCATCGCAGGCATCACAGGCCACCGCAGGCCATCACTAGGGCCGGTCCCCTCGGGGCCGGCCGGCGAGATGGCCATCTGGATGGCCGTCTGGGGGAAGGATTCGCATGGCCAACACCACCGACAACAAAGAACTGGTCGTCACCGGCATACCCAGCGCCAAGGTCAAAGCCATCGCCGAACGCGTCGCGCTGGAATTCCAGCTCGCCGCCGACAAGGTGGCCGCGCACCACGCGGAGCCCGGCAAGTACCCGATGCCGTCCGACGCCAAGAGCACCGAGCAGATACTCGCCCGGCGTTTCCGTACGCTGCCCGAAGCCCAGCAGAAGCAGGCCGCGGACCGGATCGCGGTGGAGCTGCGGGGCGGTGCGGCGCGTACCAAGCGGCTCGGCGACCTCGCCAAGGTCGACCTCAAGTCGTCGTCCGGTGTCGACGAGCAGGTCCGCAAGACACCGCTCCCGGCGCGGATGAAGTTCCCGGTCGAGGAACTGCAGCGGATGTCCGACGCGCTGGTCGGCCCGTTGACAGCGCAGGAGGTGGCGTCCGCGGCGGCTTTCCCGGAACTGCGCAACCTGGAGCTGCGGATCCACCGGGTCAAGTGCGTGGACGAGACGAGCGAGATCGGCAAGGACGAGATCGACCTGGGCGGCACGTCCGTGGACGAGGACGGCGACACCAAGAAGGTCTCGGCGTTCCGTGTACGCAGCTTCAGCACCGGTAGCGTGCAGACGTACTCGCCGCCGAGGCGCTTCACCCACTTCAGCCTCACCGAGCAGAGCAAGGTCACGTTCCCCAAGACGTACTTCGTCACGCTGGTCCCCGCGGAGGTCGACTGGGGCGGCCTCGCCGACTTCCTCAACGAACTCCTCGACAAGGTGAAGGCCAAGGTCGCCGCGGCACTCGCGGCCGCCATCGGAGGAGCGATCGGCTCCCCCGGCGGGCCCCTCGGGATCGCCATCGGGGTCGCGGTGGGCTTCGTGGTCGGCCTGGTCTTCGACTACCTCAAGGGCCTGTGGGGCGACGAGGTCTTCAAGCCGATCACGGTCAGCACCACCATCTCGTCGCTGACCAGCCGCTTCCCGGGCGGCCAGGACAACAGCACGGACCGCACCCTCGACTTCAAGGGTCACGGCGGTCACTACCAGCTGACTTACGACTGGCGAATGTACAACTGACCACCTGAGGACGGGGGCAGAAAGAGGGCCGTCACCCGACTGTCCCGCCGGGTGACGGCCCTCCGGCGCACCACTGGCCGGGCGGGCCGATGGTGGGCGGACTCAGAGCCGCTCGGTGAGCGAGATCAGACCCGCTCCAGGGGCCGGTGCGGGCCGCTGGGAAGCTCCGCCGCGATCGTGTCGCCGGGCCGCACCACGCCGCCCTCCTTCACGATGCTCATGATTCCGGACTTGCGCACGATGTTCCCGGCCTCATCACGGCCGACGACCTGCTTCAGCAGCCCGTCCTGGAAGTTGTCGATCTGCAGGCAGGGGTTGCGCAGGCCGGTCACCTCCAGCACCGCACCATCGCCGATACGCAGCAGCGTGCCGACCGGCAGGCCGAGCAGATCGATGCCGCGGGTGGTGATGTTCTCGCCGAGGTCACCGGGCGCCACCGCGAATCCCTCCGCACCGACCTCGGAGAAGAGCTCTTCGTGGATGAGATGAACCTGGCGCAGGTTCGGCTGAGTGGGGTCCTGCGCGACCCGCGAACGATGCTTGACCGTCACGCCGGCATGCACGTCACCCTCCACACCGAGCCCGGCCAGCAACGTGATGCTGTCCCGGTTCGGCTTGGTGAACGAGTACTCGCCGTTGCTGCTGACCGCCGTAACTATCCCGCTCATCATCCCTGGAGCCCCCATCTTCAGCGACTTAATCAGCCGCGACCCTAACTCTTACATCCCCTTACGTCGTGCCCGGGCGATCATTGAGCCATACCGGCCAACAGCCAGCGCCGTACGGGAACTTCGAGCAGTACGCGGTCCACGCCCGGTGTGTACGGGGCGGAGACGTCCCATCCTCCGTACTTCACCGTGAAGGCATCCGTGATCTCCGCGGCGAACGATCCTCGGTGCAGCACCGCCTCTCCCTCGGCGACGACGGGAAGCCGGCCGTCCTCCAACGCCAGGGAGACCCGCGAGAACTTCTCGATATTGCGGACCTTGACCGAACTCACGTCCGTGCCGATCCACCAACTGCCCCGCAGGAAGACGAACCAGACCGGCGTCACATGGGGAGACCCGTCCGGCCGCACGGTACACAGCCAGACGTTCTTCTCCAGGGCCAGTCGGTCGCGAACAGCCACAGGCAGAGACTCGGAATCACTCATCCACCCATCTCACCCGCACGCCCGCGAGAACGCCTCGGTCCGACGGCCCAGACCACCTCGGGCATGCGTCCTACTCCCACGCCGCGAGCGCGGCAGTGGCAGGGAAATGTGTCGCCCTCGGGGTGCAGCGGACCGTACCGTCACCTCCATGAAGCTGCTCTCCGTCAATGTCGGCAGGCCCCGCCCCAACCCATGGAAGGGCCTCAGCGCGACAGGCATCGACAAGCGGCCCGTCGACGGCCCGGTCGCCGTCATCGCCCCCGGCCCCAAGGGCACCGGCGCGGTCGGTCTCGTCGGCGACCGGGTCTACGACGTGAAGCACCACGGCGGCTCCGACCAGGCCGTCTACGCGTATGCCCGCGAGGATCTCGACGGATGGGAGACCGAGTTGGGCAGGCCGCTTGCCAACGGTGTCTTCGGGGAGAACCTCACGACCATCGGCCTCGACGTCAACGGAGCCCTGATCGGCGAGCGCTGGCGCATCGGGCCGGACGTCGTCCTGGAGGTGTCGTGCGCGCGGATCCCGTGCGCGACGTTCCAGGGCTGGCTGGAGCGTGACGGGTGGATCAAGCGGTTCGCGCAGGCCGCGCTGCCGGGCGCGTATCTGCGCGTGATCGAGCCGGGGGACATCCGCGCTGCCGATGCGGTCGAGATCGTGCACCGCCCTGACCACGACGTGACCGTCGCGCTCGTCTTCCGTGCGATGACACGTGAACCGGAACTGCTGTCACGGCTGCTGGTCGCCGACGCGTTGCCAGAGGAGAGCAAGGATCTGGTCCGCAGGCGTACGACCGCATAGGTGACCGATTTCAGGGGGATCGTCGGCTGCCCCGGGCGGCTGCGTGCTTCCGGCCTGGGCTCCCAGCACTGACGCCGACAGCGGCGGAGACAATGGGCAGACGACGGGTCGAGGGCTGGGGGCTTGGGGGC
>NZ_JAAKZX010000394.1 GCF_011045025.1 Streptomyces ureilyticus | reverse complement strand
GTGGGGGTGGGCGTTGGGACTTGGAGGACTTTCCATGAGGGCTCCTGTTCGGGTTGGGCGTCTACGCGGTGACCAGATCCGGGCCTCGTCAACTGGCTTGAGGACGGGGGTACTTCCTCGTGACGCGGGGTGGTCGGGTTGATGCCGACGCTAGGGCCACGCTTAGGAAAGTTGCAACCGTGTACGCCTAGCTTCCCTCTCAAGGGTGACGCCCCTTCAGGGCGATGGACGCCGGCGCAATCCGCGCGACACACTGCGCAAAGTCACAGGGAGGACCGCATGCCACCAAGGACCAGTCCCAGCGAGCGTCAGCGACGTCTGGGAGCTGAGCTGCGCAAACTACGCATCCAGGCAGGGATGTCGGGTGATGCGGCTGCCGACCTCATCGATGCCGAGCGGACCAGGATCAGCCACATCGAGAGCGGTCGCGTCGATGTCCCGCGCAACGGGCTGTACAAGTTGCTACGCGCCTACGGTTGTCCGCAGGACGCCTACTTCGACGGCCTGATGGCGATGGCCCAGGAACGCGGGAAAGGTTGGTGGGGCGAGTTCTCCGACACTATCGGTCCCGCAGCCCGGGACCTGGCGGAGCTCGAATCGCGCTCGACCACGCTGCGCACGCAGGAGCCGCTGTTCATCCCGGGCCTGCTTCAGACCGAGGAGTACGCCCGTTCTGTACTGAGCGAAACGGAGAGCGATCTCCAACGAGTCGACAGGTACGTCGAGTTCCGACTGACACGGCAGCGCATCCTCACCGGGGACGCTCCCGTCGCCTTCCACGCCGTTGTCCACGAAGCAGCACTCCACGCCCATGTGGGCGGCCCAAAGGTGATGCGCCGACAACTGCTGCGGCTGATGGAGGTCTCGAGACTGCCCAACGTGACGGTGCGGGTCTTTCCCTACGAGGCAGGGGCCTACTCCGCATACAGCCAGGCATTTGCGATCTTCGGCGGCGCGACGCCTGAGCTGGACACGGTCTACCTGGAGCATCCGACGCACTCAATCTTCCTGCGGGATGGCGACCAACTCGACGAGTACGCCAAAATGTTCGAGCGGCTCTGCCAGCTGGCCTTGGCTCCCGTCGACCCCGAGTCGGCACCGGAGGCCCACAAGTCCCGCGACTCCCTGAGCCTCATCCAGCACGTCATGTACGCCCTCTGAAAGGGATCCCGATGCCCCAACTCACCTGGCAGAAGTCCTCGTTCAGCGGTGGCGGCGAGGGCAACTGCGTAGAGCTGGCGGCAACGCCCCCCGACCGCATCCACCTCCGCGAGAGCGACCACCCGCACAAGGTAGCCAGCGCAGCACCCCACGCCCTGGCGAACCTCCTGCACGCGGTCAGGGCCGGAAGCCTCAATGCCCCACCTTCGGTCTGGAACTCGCCCTCATCAATGGACGGTTGACTCACGGGCCCGCGCCTTCAAGCACGGCAACAGCGAGGGCTGGCTGGGTGACTTCCTGAGCCACTCCTGCGAGCTGGACCGGCTGCCGCGTCGACGGGACGTCCCGGTCGGATGCGGAGCACCCGGCCGGGACGCAGAACCAGTGCGGCGATGACCAGAGATCTTTGACAGCTGCCGTTACGGAGGTCGAGGCCAGGGCCCGCCGACCGCCCGCAGCCAACGCCCGCCGCCAGAGGTTCGCCGACATCCGGGTCACCCTGAACCGCCGGGCCACCTCCCGGTCACTGCCCCCGGCCTCGATCAAGTCAGCAGCCGCGAGCCGGACTTGCTCACGCCGAGCCCGTTCTTCGGCCGTCAATCCACCGCCATCGGGATACTTCATTCTCCCGGCACAGCGCGGCCCACGACAGCCGTCACGACGCGACGTAACCCGCACCATTAAAGATCTCTAGTCGACGGGCCACACGCCTTCCTTGTACTTCGGATTCGGGGACTGATCCGGGTGCAGGCACTTCCAGGTGTCTGGGCCCACGATCCCGTCCACAAGGATCCCGCACGCACTCTGGATACGGCGCATGGCCGCATAGGTGTCCGAACCGAAGTACCCGTCCTGGTTGATCAGCTTCCGGCCGCCGTGCAAGTCGTTCTGGGTGTTCCACAGACACTGGGCGTGCTTGACGGCGGACGAGTAGCGGTCGCTGCGGGTCAGTTCCGGGTGGCTCCCGCTGTACGGGCACGTTCCCGCCACCGGCTGCAGCCGGCCTAGTTCCACCTCACCTGCCACCGGGACGCTGTTCGAAGAGCTTACGAGCGCTACGACGGCGCCCAGAGCTACAGCAGTACTACCGATCTTGAACCGAATGCGCATGAGGTCAGTTCCCCCTGAGATGTCGATTACGGACGTGCGGGTCAAGTCGGCCGGGCCGCGTCCCCGGAACCTGACGCGCTCCGGGCAATCCCCCGCCTCATTCCGTGCGTCGCGCCTTTCGGCGCCGGGCGACTCATCGTCTGGTGACAGCGCGCGGCCGGAAACCTCAAAAGTTATAGGGCGTCGTCGAGGCGGTGCCGGGTCAGGTGGCGAGCTGCTGGTGGCCTATGACGGAGAGCAGTTCGAGCTTTCCCTGGCTGTCCGTGCCGGGGCGGGCGGGCAGTACCACCAGGGTCTGGGCGCGGTTCTCGGTGAACAGGACTTGGGCGTCGATGTCGATACGGCCGAGGTCCGGGTGGAGGATGGTCTTGCACTCCGCATAGCGCCGGGCGACCTCCCCGAGTTCCCACACGCGGGCGAACTCGGGGCTGATTTCGTGGAGTTCGGCGACCATACGGGCGGCCCGGTCGACGTCGCTGCCGGCCGTCAGCACGGCCCGCAGGTGGCACCTCGGGCATCGGGCTCGGCCTGGCGCTGCGGCTGCACGAGGCCGGCAACAAGGTGATCGTCGCCGGCCGCCGCAAGGAACTCCTGGATGAGATCACGACCGAGCATCCCGGCATCGCGGCGCTCGTCCTCGACGTCGCCGACCCCGCGTCGATCGCCCACGCCGCCGAGAGGGTGGCGGCCGCTCACCCGGACCTGAACGTCCTGGTCAACAACGCCGGCATCATGCTGCGCGAGAGCCTCCTCGACCCCGCCTCCCTCCAGGTCGCCGAGGACCACGTCGCGGTCAATCTGCTCGGCACGATCCGGATGACGTACGCCTTCCTGCCCCTGCTCACGGGCAAGGACGACGCGGTCGTCATGAACGTCACCTCGTCGATGGGCTTCGTGCCACTGGCGGTCACCCTGACCTACGGCGCGACCAAGGCCGCGCTGCACTCCTTCTCCGAGAGCCTGCGCGTGCAGCTCGCCGACAGCGGCGTCCAGGTGATCGAGGTGGTCCCGCCGGGTGTGCGTACCACCCTCATGGGCCAGCAGGACGACGAGAACGCCATGCCGCTGGAGGACTACCTCGCCGAGGCCGTGGACCTTCTGCGGGAATACCCCGATGCCAGGGAGATCGTCGTCGAGCGCGCCAGGTTCTTTCGCGACGCGGCGGCGAACGGTACGTACGACGAAGTCCTGGCCATGCTCAGCGATTTCCGCTGAGCGGCACCAGGCACACGGCACACGGCACACGGCACACGATGTTGTAGCGCCGCAGATCCTCGTATACGTACGGGGGTGCTCAGCTGCTACGAGTCAGCTCGGCCGCACTTCGGTGCCCTCCGCATGCAGCGCCCCCAGCCCCACAATC
>NZ_JAAKZX010000393.1 GCF_011045025.1 Streptomyces ureilyticus | reverse complement strand
ACCCCGTGGAACGCCAGCCCCCGCGACATGTACGGCACCCCCGGCCCGTACGAGGACGCCGTCCAGGGTCAGCCCATCTTCGAGGAGAACGGCCCCGACGACTTCAAGGGTGTCGACATCATGCGCACGGTCCGCAGCTTCGACCCCTGCCTGCCGTGCGGCGTGCACATGTACGTCGGCAAGGGCAAGACGCTGACCACCCTGCACTCGCCGACGTACGGGGCGAACCATGGCTGAGGCCGGCACCGCGCGGCTGGCGGACCCGGACGTGGAGGCCCGGCTGGCCCGGCTCGACGACCTGCTGGAAGGGCTCCAGTCCACGCCCGGCCCCACCACGCGCTCCGCCACCGAGGCAGTCGTGCTCCTGACCGAGGTCTACGGCGAGGCGCTGGCCCGGATCCTGGACCAGGCGGACGGGCAGCTGGCCGAGCGCCTGGCCGACGACGAGTTGCTCGGGCACCTGATGGTGCTGCACGACATCCACCCCGAGCCGGCCGAGCGCCGGGCGGCCCGCGCGGTCGAGCGGCTGCGGCCCGCCGTACGCGAACGCGGCGGTGACGTCGAGTGGGCCGGTGTGGAGGGGCAGGTGGGCCGGGTGCGCCTGAAGTCGGGCGGCGGGTGCGGCTCCGGATGCGGCAGCGGGGCGACCGAGGTCACCGACGCGGTCCACGAGGCGGTACTCGCCGCCGCTCCGGAACTGACGGCGGTGGAATCGCTGCCGACCTCCTCCGACCGGCAGGCGGCTCCGGCGTTCGTACCGCTGGCCACGCTGACGCACCGGGGCGCCCGGTGATCACGGACGGAGCGCTGGCCCGCCTCGTCCGTGCCTCGGCCGACCGCACGGCGGCGGCCGAGTCGGAGGTGTGCGACCTGTGCGCCGCGCCGGTGCCCGACGAACACGCCCACCTGTACGACACCGGGCAGCAGGAGGTGCGCTGCGTCTGCCGTCCCTGCTCGGTGCTGTTCGCGCAGGGCGGAGCGGGCGACGGCCACTACCGGCTCGTACCCCGGCGCCGAGTCCGGCTTCCCCGGGTCGACACGGAAGCCCTGGGCGTACCCGTCGGCCTGGTCTTCTTCGTGCCCCGGGCAGACGGCACGGTCACCGCCGAGGGCCCGAGTCCGGCAGGGGCCATGCGGTGGGAGGTGGACGCGGCGGCATGGCAGCAGCTGGCCGCGACGTGTCCGCAGCTCGCCGGCGTGGAACCCGAGGTGGAGGCACTGCTGGTGAACACCGTCCACGGCCTCGACCACCACTGGATCGTGCCGATCGACGAGTGCTACCGGATGGTCGCGGTCGTACGCCGGGAGTGGCGGGGCCTGTCCGGAGGCGGCCGGATCTGGCCGGCCCTCGAGCGGTTCTTCGAGGACCTCACCGAACGGCCCTGAGCACGCACTCCGCAGGTCGGAGGCGAGGAAGGAGATCATCCCATGGGCAGCATCAGAGTGGGCAGACCCCAGGCGAAGCCCGACACACCCCGGCACGTCGCCGGCATGCACCAGGGCAACAAGGGGCGCTACGAGGACCAGACCGGTCACCACGAGGACGGCACCGCCGACGCGCGGCGCTCCACCGGGATCCACTGGAAGCGGCATGACGCGCTCGCGGACACCATGCCGAACATCTCGCCGGGATGAGCGGGACGAGAAACAGCAGGGAGTCGCCAAAGATGAAAGTCCAACGAACACGAAGGCCGGCTGCCCCGGGCAGGCGAGCCAGGATGAGCGGACAGCGGGTGCTGAAAACCGAGGCCGCCGTGGCGGGCGGTCTCGTGGTGGCGCTGCTCTTGCGAGAGCTACCCAGCCTGAGGCGGGAGGCACGCATCTGGCGGATGGCCGGCGGTTTTCGCGCCGGCCACCGGTACCCGTGAGCAGGCCGTGCACGAACTGTCGATCGCGACCGCGATCATCGAGCGGGCCGACGAGCTGGCCCGGGCCGACGGGACGGATGCCGTCGCGGCGGTGACCGTCCGGGTCGGCGAACTGGCGGGCGTCGTCCCCGACGCCCTGGATTTCGCCTTCGAGGTGGCCCGCGACGGCACCGCCCTTGCCGACGCACGGCTCGTCGTCGAGCAGGTCCCCGCGCAGGCATGGTGCGGTCCGTGCGCCGAGGAGTTCCCGGTGGGCATGCCGCCGTTCTTCTGGTGCCCGCGCTGCGACCAGCCCTCCACCGAGCTGCGCAGCGGCCGGGAACTTCAGATCACCGGGATCGAGCCGTTACCGATCCCGACCTAGCGCGAGTGGGCCCCGCCGACACGTCGGCGGGGCCCACTCGCGTCCGGCTCAGCAGATACGCGGCAACTGCTCGCCCAGAGGCAGGTCCACCACCCGCGTGCCGCCGAGGCCGGTGCAGACCACGACCATGCCGGGGTGCTCGGCCACACACTCGCCGATCAGGGTGGCTCCGCCGCCCTGCGGGTGGGCACGCATCGCCGCGAGGACCTCCTCCGCCGCCGACGGGGGCACGAAGGCGACCAGCCGCCCCTCGTTGGCGACGTAGAGGGGATCGAGCCCTAGGAAGCCGCAGGCGTTCGCCACCGCGTCCGGCACCGGGATGGCCCGCTCCCGCAGCCGGACACCGGTTCCGGAGGCGCGGGCGATCTCGTTGAGGGACGCGGCGAGCCCGCCCCTGGTGGGGTCGCGCAGCACGTGGATGTCCGGGGTGACTGTCAGCATGGCCACCACCAGGTCCGCCAGCGGCGCGGTGTCACTGGCGACCTCGACGCCGAACTCCAGCCCCTCACGGACGCTCATGATCGCCACCCCGTGGAGGCCGATCGGACCACTGACGATGACGGCGTCACCGGGCCGCGCCCGCTGGGGTCGGATGTCCACCCCGTCGGGGACGAGCCCCACACCGGCGGTGGTGACGTACACACCGTCGCCGTGCCCGGACTCCACCACCTTGGTGTCACCCGTGGCGATGGTGACTCCGGCGGCCTCAGCCGCCGCACCCATGGCGCGCGCGATCCGTCCGACGACCGTCAGTTCCACGCCCTCTTCCAGGACGAAGGCGGCGGAGAGATACGCCGGCCTGGCACCGCTCATCGCCAGGTCGTTCACGGTGCCGTTGACCGCCAGGTCGCCCAGGCTGCCACCGGGGAAGAACAGCGGTCTGACCACGTAGGAGTCGGTGGAGAAGGCCAGCCGCGCGCCGCCCAGTTCGAGGACGGCGGAGTCGGCGAGCGCGGTGAGGATGGCGTTGCCGTAGGCGGGGGCGAAGACGTGCTCCATCAGCTCCGCCGACAGCGCTCCTCCGCCGCCGTGCCCCATCACCACGACCGGCTGGTCGCGCAAGGGGGCGGGACAGGTCCAGTTGGCCGGGTCGACCGTGTCGGCGAGTTGTTCAGGCAACGGGGTTCATCTCCTCCCGCACGGCCCGGTCGGCCTGCGGTGTCGGGGCGTTCATCCTGCGGTACAGGTAGTAGGCCGCGCAGGCGCCCTCGCTGGAGACCATGGTGGCGCCGAGCGGCGTGCGCGGGGTGCAGGTGGTGCCGAACGCGGCGCACTCGGTCGGTTTGATCAGCCCCTGGAGCACCTCGCCGCTGCGGCACTCGGCGGGCTCCTCGGTACGGATTCCGGTGACGTCGAAGCGGTGCTCGGCGTCGTACGCGCGGAAGGCGTCGGTCAGCCGCCAGCCACTGGCGGGGATGGGCCCGATGCCGCGCCAGTTCCGGTCGGTGACCTCGAACACCTCCTCGATCATGTGGACGGCGGCCGGATTGCCGTCCTCGCGCACGGCGCGCGCGTACGCGTTCTCCACCCGGTGCTCACCGCGCT
>NZ_JAAKZX010000392.1 GCF_011045025.1 Streptomyces ureilyticus | reverse complement strand
CGGCACCACCGTCGGCGTACCCGTCGGGGCTGATCCGGGCATGGGGATGTCTCACTGTCTGGAGATCAACGCGATCGCGCATGGCGGTGGTGAGGACGTGCGTCTGGATGCGGCATGGTCCTGGCCGGGGGATCTTCTGGACCAGGAGCAGGTGCAGGAGCTGGCTGATCTGTGGGTCCGGATGCTGGAGGTCCTGGCCGGGCATGCGGCCCTGCCGGAGGCCGGCGGGCATTCCCCCTCCGACTTCCCCCTGGTCACCCTCGACCAGGACGAACTCGACGGACTTGAAGAAGAATTCGAGACGGAAAACGGGTGGCAGAAGTGAAGCGTTCCAAGATCGAGGACATCCTGCCCCTGTCGCCGTTGCAAGAGGGGCTCCTGTTCCACGCGCTGTTCGACGAGGACGCCGCCGACATCTACAACGTCCAGCTGGCCTTCGATCTGAGCGGTGCGCTGGATGCGGGGGTGCTGCGGCGTTCGGCGGAGGTGCTGGTGGGCAGGCATGCCAGTCTCCGAGCGTGCTTCCGCCAGCGGAAGAACGGTGAGTCGGTCCAGGTGATCGCCAAGAGCTCGGTGTTGCCGTGGCGTGTGGTCGATCTGAGTGAGTACTCCGGGGCCGGTCAGGGTGAGCGGGTGGCGCGGCTGTTGGAGGAGGAACGGGCTGCCCGTTTCGACATGGCCAGCGCGCCGCTGATGCGCTTCCTGGTGATCCGCCTCGCCCCCGACCGGCACAAGCTCGTGATCACGAATCATCACATTCTGCTGGACGGCTGGTCGACGCCGCTGGTGCTGCGGGAACTCTTCGAGCTGTACGGGCGCGGCGGGGACGACAGTGCGCTGCCCGCGCCGGTGCCTTACCGGACGTATCTGGCCTGGCTGGCACGGCAGGATCGGAGCGTAACCGAGGGGGTGTGGCGTGAAGCCCTGGCCGGCGTGGAACCGACCCGCCTCGCCCCCGTCGGCTACCGCTCAGGAACTGGTGAACGGGCGCGGACCACGGTCGAGTTGAGTTCCGTGACCAGCGCGGGGGTTAAGGAACTGGCGCGTCGGCATGGCCTGACGGTCAACGCGGTTCTGCAGAGCGCATGGGCGTTGTTGCTGGCCAGGCTGACGGGCAAGCAAGATGTTGTGTTCGGCGCCATCGTGTCGGGGCGTCCGCCGCAGGTTCCCGGTATTGAGCAGATGGTCGGTCTGCTGATCAACACGGTTCCGGTGCGTGTCCGGCTCGATCCGTCGCAGTCGCTGACCGAGTTGATGGCCCGGGTGCAGGAGGAGCAGTCCCGGCTCAGTGATCACCAATACTTGGGCTTGACCGACATCCAGCGTGCGGCCGGCCAGGGTGAACTCTTCGACACCCTCTACGTGTTCGAGAACTACCCCGTTGCCGCCGACAGCGCCGATATTCCTGGCGGATTGACGATCACCGGAGGCGAAGGCAGAGACGAAGCGCACTACCCCGTGAACCTGGCGGTGATGCCCGGGGAGAAGCTTCGACTGGACGTGGGGCACGATACAGATCTGTTCGACGTGACCACGGTCCGCCAAATGCTGGAGCGTCTGCGGCGGGTTGTCGAGGCCATGGTCGCTGAGCCGGGTCAGCGGATCGGTGACGTTGACGTACTCGACGTGCCGGAGCGTGAGCGGCTGCTGGTTGAGTTCAACGACACGGCTCGTGCGGTGCCAGAGGGTACGTTGCCGGAACTCTTCGAGGCTCAGGTGGCGCGGACCCCGGATGCGGTCGCGGTCATCTGCGGCGACGAGCGTGTCAGTTATGGCGAGTTGAATGCCCGGGCGAACCGGCTCGCTCGCGTGCTGATCGGTCACGGTGTGGGTCCGGAGCGTCTGGTCGGGCTGGCGCTGCCGCGGTCGGCGGACATGGTCGTGGCGGTGCTGGCGGTCCTGAAGGCCGGCGGCGCCTTCCTGCCCATCGACACCGACTACCCGGGCGAGCGGATCGCGTTCATGCTCCAGGACGCCAGCCCCGTGTGCGTGTTGACCACGGCGGACACCCGCCATGTGGCAGCGGGGTCGGGAGTCTCGTCCTATGACGTCCGGGACCTCGACATCGCCGCGGCCGCTGGTTCGGTGGTGAGTGGTGACCTCTCTGATGAGGAACGGCTCGCCCCGCTGAGGCTGCGGAACCCGGCGTATGTGATCTATACGTCGGGTTCCACCGGCAGGCCGAAGGGCGTCGTGGTCCCGCACACCGGACTGGGGAGCTTGGCTGCCTCGGAGATCAACCGGTTCGGTATCGGTCCTGGAAGTCGGGTTCTGCAATTCACTTCGCCGAGTTTCGACGTGTCGGTGGCCGAATTGGCCGACGTGCTGCTGTCCGGTGCGGCCCTGGTGGTGCCGGACGCGGAGGCGAGGGACGACGTGGTCGGCCGCCTGACGAGCATGGCGAAAGAGTATTCCGTCACTCACGTCTTTCTGGCCCCTAGCGTGCTGGCTGCGTTGGATGCTGCCGACCTGCCTGGGGTGGGTGTTCTCGCGATCGGTGGTGAGCCGTGTGCGCCGGATGTGATGGCGCGGTGGTCGGCGGGCCGGCGGATCTTCAACGCGTACGGCCCGACCGAGACGACAGTGGCTGTCACCCTGAGTGATGTGTTGGTGGGTGGGGTGGTTCCGCCGATTGGCCGGCCGGTGTGGAACACGCGGGTGTATGTGCTGGATGGGGGGCTGCGGTTGGTGGCTCCGGGTGTGGTGGGTGAGTTGTATGTGGGTGGTGCGGGTCTGGCGCGGGGGTATCTGAATCGTGCGGGTCTGACGGCGGGCCGGTTCGTGGCGGATCCGTTCGGTGCGGCCGGTGGGCGGTTGTATCGCACGGGGGATCTGGTGCGGTGGGGTACGGACGGGCAGCTGGAGTTCGTCGGGCGCGCGGATGATCAGGTCAAGGTCCGTGGTTTCCGGATCGAGACCGGGGAGGTCGAAACCGTTCTGGCCGAGCAGCCCGGTGTGGCTCAGGCGGCGGTGGTGGTGCGGGAGGACCGGCCGGGTGACAAGCGGCTGGTGGGTTATGTCGTTGCGGAGCCGGGTGTCGCTGCGGGTGGGGTGGATGTTGCTGCGGTGCGGGAAGGCCTGCGGGGGCGGTTGCCGGAGTACATGGTGCCCTCGGTCCTGGTCGCCCTCGAGGCTCTGCCGTTGACGGTGAACGGGAAGCTGGACCGTGCCGCGCTCCCCGTGCCGGATGTGTCGGGCATGACGTCGGGGCGTGGTCCGCGTACGGGGCGGGAGGAGGTGTTGTGCGGGCTGTTCGCTCAGGTGCTGGGGCTGGCGGAGGTCGGTATTGATGACAGTTTCTTCGCGTTGGGCGGGGACAGTATTTCCTCGATCCAGTTGGTGTCGCGGGCGCGGAGTGCGGGGGTGGAGCTCAGTCCGCGTCTGGTGTTCGAGCATCAGACGGTGGCGGCGCTGGCTGTGGTGGCCGGTGAGGCTGCTGGTGGTGTGGTCGGTGATGGTGAGGGTGTCGGTGAGGTGGTCCCGACGCCGGTGATGCGGTGGCTGGCTGAGGTTCCGGGGCCGGTGGAGGGGTTCAACCAGTCCATGGCGGTGCCCGTGCCGCAGGGGCTGGACCTGGCCGGGATCTGTGCCGGGCTGCGGGCTCTGACCGACCACCACGACGTCCTGCGCCTGCGCACGACCGGCACGGATAGCACCAGCGCGGATAGCACCAGCACCGGCGGCAGTGCTGGTGGTTGGGGGTTGGAGGTGTTGCCGGTGGGGTCGGTGCCGGTGGAGGAGTGTGTGGTGCGGGTGGATGTGGCGGGTGTGGAGGGTGAGGAGTTGGCGCGGGTGGCGTCGGTGGCGGGGGAGGCG
>NZ_JAAKZX010000391.1 GCF_011045025.1 Streptomyces ureilyticus | reverse complement strand
ACGAACACCCGCTTCACGGCGCACCCACCCCCGCCCATGCTCCGTCGCCTCCGCATGGTGCCACCGCCCACCGCCGACGTCTCGCCCCGCCGCCGATCCCACTGGCCGCGTCCCGCGCTCCCGCCCCCAGAGGCTTCCCACGCTCCGCTTCGACGCCGATCGGTGACCGAAAACCGCCCGGTGCCCACGACTTGCGGATGGTTCAGAAAGTGCCCCTACCGCCAGGCGTCGGCCAAGTCCTCCGGACCCCAGTGCGCCGCGAGCGGCAGACCCTCCGTGACACCGGAGCGGGAGACCGCGACGAGGGGTGTGTCCGGGCCGGTACCGGGCACGGCGAGGGCGTCGCGGACCAGGGCGTCGTACTCGCGGCGCCCGAACGGCTGGGACTCCAGCCACTTGACCGACCCGATGAAATGCACAGCGCCCGCCACGGGTTCGCGGTCCGCGCCGATCAGGTCGATCTCGGGGTTGTTCTGCCGGTTCCACCAGCCACCGACCGCCTCGGTTTCGGGCCAGGGGTCGTTCGGCAACAAGCGCAGCAGCGACTCGCGGACCACCGGTTCGATCGCTCGTCCCCGCCAGGTCGTCCAAGACCGCTCGATACGCTCCAGGGCCAGATCACCCCGGCCGCGTTCGATGAGCGGGATTCCGCGTCGCAGGAAGGCCAGCCAGAAGCGCAGATACGGATCGGCGATGCGGTAGCGCTTGTTCTTGCTGTCCGGCTTCGTGGACAGCGGCAGGTCGACCGCCAGGACCCGTTTGGCCAGCAGTGTGTTCAGCAGCGGGGAAAGGGTGCCGGAGGGCAGCGCGCCCGCGCCGCCTGCCTGGGCGGCGATGGTGGAGAAGGTCCGTTCACCGCTGCCGACGGCTTCGAGTACAGCACGTGAGTGGGACGACTCGGGGAACTCGCCGAGCAGTGACAGCTCGCCCGCGACCAGCAGGGGCGAGAGAGGGTTGCTCACCGCGTCGCTCAGGAACTCCGTACGGGGCGTTCCCGGGCGCCACGACTGGACGATCTCCGGGAAGCCGCCGGTGATCAGCAGGGCGTCCATCGCCTCCGCCGCGTCGAGCCCGGTCGCCGCCTGCACGTCGGCCAGGTGCAGCGGCCGTACGGTCATCTTCGTCGCCCGGCCGAAGAACGGACGGCCATGCGACTGCAGGGCCTCCATCACCGACATGTCACTGCCGACGAGGACGAGCAGCACCGGCTTGGCGGACAGATGGCGGTCCCACACCGTCTGCAGCGCCCCCTCGAACTCGCTGTCCCGCTCCACCAGCCAGGGCACCTCGTCGATCACCGCGATGCTCGGAGCGTCGTCCGGCACCGCGAGGGCAAGGGAACGCAGCGCCTGGTTCCAGTCGGCGGCTTGCAGCCCGGCCACCAGTTCCGCGCCGGGCAGGGCGGAGTGCGCGAGCGCCGCGGTGAAGTCGGCCCGCTCAGCCACCGGATTACGGGCCCGGGTCGCCTGGAACACCACGTACGGAACCGCGGACCGGTCACAGAACTCCTGCACCAGGCGGGACTTCCCCACGCGACGTCGGCCCATCATGATCACGGACCGTCCCCGGGTGGCCCCTGCGCCGTCGACCACCAGCCGCAGCTGCCGAGCCAGTTGATCGAGATCGGCTGCCCTGCCCTTGAACTCCATCAGCGACTCACCCTCTAGTCGGCACAACAAAGTCAGATTCGATATTACGTAGATTGAATCTTACTTTACGGCGGCAGTCCCGGGCCTGTCGAAGTCCAGCGAGCGGCTCCGACGTACCCGGTGTGACCTGGATCTGCCGGCTTCGGTCGGCAGCCGGAAAGCCGGTAGTCGATCAGGAGAGAACGGAGTTCGATCATGTTGCTGAAGGAGAAGGTCGCCGTGGTGTACGGGGCCGGCGGTTCCATCGGCGGGGCGGCGGCCCGGGCCTTTGCCCGGGAGGGGGCGCGGGTCTTTCTCGCCGGGCGTACGGCGGCGTCGCTCGAGGCGGTCGCCGTGGACATTCGCAGTGCGGGCGATACCGCGGAGACGGCTGTGGTCGACGCCCTGGACGAGGCGGCGGTGGACGGCTTCGTCGACGGCGTGGCCGGGCGGACCGGGCGGATCGACGTCTCGTTCAACGCCATCGGTGTCGGGGATGTCCAGCAGCCGCTGATGGAGATCTCGGTGGCGGACTTTCTGCAGCCGATCACGTACGCGATGCGCTCGCAGTTCCTGACGACCCGCGCGGCGGCCCGGCACATGACCGCCCGCGGCTCGGGGGTCATCCTCGCTTTCGGGGGCGGCGGTACGCAGACGATGCCCGGCCTCGGCGGCTTCAAGATCGCCCTGGACGCGCTCGAGGGGCTGCGCCGTCAGTGGGCCATCGAGCTGGGTCCGCGCGGTATCCGTGTGGTCACCCTGAAGTCGGGCGGTGTGCCGGAGAGCGTCCCCGACGGGTTCCCCGGCAAGGAGGAGATCACCGACAGCCTCGTCAAGGAGACCCAGCTCGGCCGTGCCGCGACCCTCGCGGACGTGGGCGACGTGGCCGCCTTCGTCGCCTCCGACCGGGCGCGCACCCTGACCGCGACGGATGTGAACATCTCCTGCGGGGCCATCGCCGACTGAGCGAGCGGACTGAGTGATGGGACTGAACGGACTGAGTGAGGGGACTGGGCGAGCGGACTGAGTGACCGGCCGGCGGTGATGACCGAGTGACCGGCCAGCAGTGATGTGGGGGCCACCAGATGCCCAGTGGCCGGTGCCCGGTGGCCCCCACAGGTCACCGGGGCAGCACCACCACATACGCCGACGGATCGCGGTCGCACGCTGCCATGAGCGCGGTCCGTACGACGGCCGCCTGCTGGTCCAGCGCATCGCGCAGCTTCCGCGGGGTGACGTGGACGACGGTGATACCGAGCCGCTCCAGGTGCTCGCGTTTGCGGGCGTACTCCGACCACAGCGCGTCGTCGTCCTGGCGGGGAGCCCGGGTGTCCAGTTCGAGGGCCACGGCCTGTTCGGGCCAGTACGCGTCGAGGCCGCCCAGATGAGGGCCGCCGGGCAGGCACAGGTCCACGTTCCAGACGGGGTCGGGCAGGCCGTGTTCGCGGACCATGCGATACAGGTGGTCCTCGGCGATGGCCCGGCCCTCGGCGAGCAAGGTGTCGACGGCGTCCACGACGTGCGGCCGGTTCAGCAGCCGAGCCTGGGTCAACTCCCGTACTACGGCGGCCGGTTCGCAGTGGCCGCCGCGTACCGCTTCGGTCAGCAGACGGCGTACGGTGCCCGCCTCCGAGAGCTCGGCGACTGCGTCGGCCAGCGCGCGTGGAACGGGAGCCACCGGGAGACCGGTGACCTCCTCGGGCTTCGGCAGCGCGGGCGCCCGGACGATACGCGCGCAGCCCGTCGAACGGAGCCGGCGCAAGCGCGGTACGAGGACGTCGACGCGGTCCAGCGACAGCAGCGAGGGTGCGGAGGAGAAGCCGTGCAGGGTGAGGGCCGCGAGACCGGTGATCATCGCGTCGGGGTAACGCTGCGGTGCGGGCGGTTCCTGCGCGCCGGGCCCGGCGGCGGCCGGCTGAACCGGGATGCCCTGTGCTCTGAGGGGCGGCTCACGGAACGCTGAGCGGGTCGCGTACATCAGGACCGCGTGCAGCCGCTCCTCACCGGTGGGCGGGCCGGGGTGCAGCAGACAGACACCGGGCAGGAACTGCTGCCAGGCACCACCCGGCCGGCACTGCTCGTTGATCTCGGCGTTGGTCACGCCGTGCGCCCGCAACTGCGCGTTGGTCAGCACGCGCCGCCGGGCGTCGGACAGGTGGCTCAAGGGACGGGGGGAAAGAGGGGTGTTGTGGTTCATGCCCCCGAATCTCCCGCACC
>NZ_JAAKZX010000390.1 GCF_011045025.1 Streptomyces ureilyticus | reverse complement strand
TTAAGAGACAGACTGGGCAGGGGTGGGGAGTTGGACGGCCGTGTTCTTCCAGGGCCTCGGCCCGGAACCCCGCTTCCGCGACCGCCAGGCGACCCCGACGGAAGCCTGACCGGTGGCGATGGCGGCGGCGAGATGGGCGACGGTGGCGCACGAACCGCCCCCGCCGTAACCCGCTTTGCTGAAGAAGGTGAGATCCCCGGCGCCGATCGCCTTCGCCAGCTCGACCTCGTCGGTCTCCTCCATCGTGTACGAGGCGAGCGCGTCGACCTCGCTCGGCGGGATCCCGGCGTCGTCGAGCGCGGCCAGGACGGCACGGCAGGCCAAGGTCTTCTCGGACTCCGGAAGTTGCTTGGCAAAGGCGGTCTGACCGATCCCGACGATGGCGGTCGCGTCCTTGAGCCCGGCCATGGGTACATACCTCCCTGGAGTCCGCACTGCTGACAGTGCGTCAGGCTACAGCTAATCTGACGGGTAGTCAGCTAGTGGTACGCCTGTTGGTATGGGGAGGCTTGCGATGCGCGGGGACCTGGAGTGGGGCAGCATCCCGGGGCTGGTCCGTGCGGCGGCCGACCGGTACGGGGACGCCGAGGCGGTCGTGGAGGGCCGTACGCGCATCTCGTACGCGGAACTGGGCGCCCGCGTGGAGCGAGCCGCGGCGGCCTGCGTCGCGAACGGTGTCCAGACCGGCGACCGCGTGGCCATCTGGGCGCCGAACTCGCTGGACTGGATCGTCTCGGCGCTGGGCGCGGTGTCGGCCGGGGCGGTGCTCGTACCGCTGAACACGCGCTTCAAGGGGGCCGAGGCGGCGTATGTGCTGGAGCGCAGCCGGGCCAGGTTGCTGTTCGTGACGGGGACGTTCCTGGGGACGTCGTATGTGGCGTCGCTGCGGAGGGCGGCTTCGGAGGGGCCGGGATCGGAAGGGCCGGGCAATGGACCTCTCCCCGGACTGCCGCACCTGGAGCAGGTGGTGGTGCTGTCGGACGACGCGCCCGCCGACTTCCGTACATGGAAGGACTTCCTGGCGAGCGGAGACGGGGTGGGGGAGGCGGAGGTACGGGAGCGTTCAGCGGCCCTGTCCCCCGATTCGCCCTCCGACATCATCTTCACCTCGGGTACGACCGGCCGTCCCAAGGGTGCGGTGATCACGCATGCGCAGACCCTGCGGGCGTACGAGGTGTGGAGCGAACTGGCAGGGCTCCGCAGGGGCGACCGCTACCTGATCGTGAACCCCTTCTTCCACACCTTCGGCTACAAGGCCGGCGTCATCGCCTGCCTGACGCGGGGCGCGACGATGATCCCGCAGCCGGTGTTCAACATGGACACGGCGCTGGCGAACATCGCCTCGGAACGGATCTCGGTCCTCCCTGGCCCACCGACGCTCCACCAGTCCCTCCTGGACCACCCGTCCCGCGACTCCTACGACCTCTCAGCCCTGCGCCTGGTGGTGACGGGCGCGGCCGTCGTCCCCCTCCAGCTCGTCGAACGCCTCCGTACGGAACTCGGCGTCGGGACGGTCCTGACCGCGTACGGACTCTCCGAAGCGAGCGGCATCGTCACGATGTGCCGCCGGGGGGACGAGCCGGCGGTGATCGCGTCCACGTCGGGGCGGGCGATCCCCGACGCGGAGGTGAAGGTGGTGGACGCGACGGGAGCGGCCTTGCCACCCGGCACCCCGGGGGAGGTCCTGGTCCGCGGCTTCAACGTCATGCGGGGCTACTTCGAGGACCCGCAGTCGACGGCCGCCGTGCTGACGCCGGACGGCTGGCTGCGTACGGGGGATGTCGGCGTCCTGGATTCCGCGGGCAACCTCCGCATCACCGACCGCATCAAGGACATGTTCATCGTCGGCGGCTTCAACGCGTACCCGGCGGAGATCGAGCAACTCCTCGGCCTCCACCCGGACGTGGCGGACGTCGCGGTGATCGGCATCCCGGACGGCCGCCTTGGCGAGGTGGGCAAGGCCTATGTCGTACGCCGCCCCGAGTCGACCCTGACCTCGGACGACCTGATCGCCTGGGCACGCCGCGAGATGGCGAACTACAAGGTGCCGCGGGTGGTGGAGTTCGTGGGGGAGCTGCCCAGGAATGCGAGCGGGAAGGTGGTGAAGGGGGAGTTGCGGGGGCGCGTGTGACCGGTTCTCATCCCAGTTACTCGCCGAGATTCGCGATGAAGGCGGACCAGGCCGTGGGGCCGATCAGGAGTACGGGGCCGTTCTGGGACTTGGAGTCGCGGACGGGGATTGCTCCGGGATGACCGGGCGCTACCTCTACGCACTCACCACCGGTGCCGTTGCTGTAGCTGCTCTTCCGCCAGAGCGCAGCGGTCAAATCAATCTCTTGGCTTGCCATTTCGATAGTCCTCTGCCGCAGCCTCGATCATGGCCAGGGACGCCTCAGGCGGCAGTGCGGCGGCCCTGAGCAGATCGTACGACTCTCGGTACTGCTTCACGAGCGCCGGGTAGTCGATGACTTGGCCGCTGTGCAGGCTCTCGACGTACACCACGGGAGGAGCGTCCGGGAAGGTCATGATCCTGGTCATGCCCATCATGAACGGGTGAGCGGCGGCCTTCTCCGGGACGATCTGCAGAATGGAATGCGTGGTCCGGACCACCTCAGCGATGTGATCCAGCAGTTCGGCCATCTGCTCGTCCGGGAGGGCCGGGCGACGGATCAGCGACTCGTCGAGGATCGCCCAGAACTTCGGCGGATTCTCTGAGTTGAAGAGCTCCGCCCGCGCCATCCGAGCACTCACCTTCTCCTCGACCTCGTCGTCCGAGGCCCAGGGCATGGCCGCCCGTACGATCGCACGCGCATACGCAGCCGTCTGCAGCAGTCCAGGCACGATCATCGGCGCCCAGTCCTCGATCGTCTCCGCAAGCCGCTCCATCTCCGCGACATCCGCGAAGTACTCCGCGTGCCCCGACCTTCGCGCCTTGCGCACGTCCTCGCACCGGCGCTCGAAGAAGCCGTCGGTCTTCAGGACCCGGTCCACGTGCTGCGCCAGCTCGCGCGGCATGCGCCGCTCCCCGCGCTCGATCTCGCTGAGGTGGCTCTGTCCGTAGAAGCTCCCCTCGACCAGCTGCTGAAGCGTGAGCCCCGCCTCCTCCCGCTTCCACCGCAGCTCCTTGCCGTAGAACGTCGGGACGCTCTCCGAGCCGTCGATGTCCTTGCGTCGCACCATGGCTTCCGCCCAATCCACAACTGCCGTGCCCAGTTCCACAGTTCGCGCCCGGAAGCTCAAACCTCTTTTACGGTACGCCTCTTGACGTCAATGTGTGTCTGAATCGTCACTGAGCGCATTCGGTGCACGTATGGAAAGGCGTACCCATGCAAGACCCGCAACCTCCCACCCCCACCGCCCACGACGTGGAGCGCTGCGTCAGCGAACTCCAGGTCGCCCTCGCCGCCCACGGCATCACGCTTCCCTCCCTGAGCGTGGACCTGCCGACCTTCGCGGGTACGTACCCGCCCTCGGCCGGACTGATCGCGCTCGGCAATTGCAACGCCGCCACCGCGCGCAAACTCGCCGCCGTACTCCGAGAGGCGGCCGCGCAGTGAACGCCTCGCCCGCTCTCGAACTCGACCTGCTCGCCCTCCCCAAGGCCGTACCCGACCTGCGCCGCACGGTCCGTCGGCACCTGGGCGCCCCCTGCGCCGACGTCCAACTCTGCGTCACCGAGCTGGTCGCCAATGTGGTCCGGCATGTGGGGGAGGGGACCCCGGTCCGCGTACGGGTGGAGCGTACGGACGGCGGCCGGATCCGGGTCGAGGTGGCCGACCCTGAGCCGCATTCCCTCCCCGTTCTCGTGTGTGCCACGGGGGAGGACGAGTCGGGGCGGGGGCTGGCGCTGCTTGATGCGGTGACGTTG
>NZ_JAAKZX010000038.1 GCF_011045025.1 Streptomyces ureilyticus | reverse complement strand
CCCCCGGAGGCACCGCCCCCGGAGCCCTCGGCCCATCCGCCCGCGGAACCCCCCGCCAGCGAACCGGACTTGAAGCCCCCGCTGCCCAGCCGCTCCACGCCGAAGCGCAGCGCCGAGGCATACGTGTCGTCCGGGTCCAGTCGTCGCAGTTCCTCCGCGATCAGCTCGGCCGTGTCGCGGCGGTTCAGCGCCACAGCCCGGTCGGGCTGGCCGTCGATGGACAGCGTCGCCAGGGAACCGTCGGCGCGGTCCAGGACTATCGGTCCGGAGCTCGTGGCCATCCGGACGGAGGTGAGACCGGGCCCGGAGGACAGCGAGCGCTTGACCGGGACGTCGAGCCGGTCCGCGAGCCACATGGCGAGCAGCTCGCAGCTCGGGTTGAACTCCTCGCCCTCCACCTCGACCGCGGTGACCTCGCAGGTGACCTGGTCCAGGGCCGCGGCCAGCATCGAACGCCAGGGCGTGATGCGGGTCCACGACAGGTCCGTGTCGCCGGGCGTGTAGGCGTCGGCGCGGGCGCCGAGTTCCCGTACGGGCTGTTCGGCGGCGTACGTGTCGGTGACGCGGCGCTGTGCCAGGGCGCCCAGCGGGTCCTGGGCCGGGTCGAGCGGCGCGTTCACCGGCCACCAGGCGACGACCGGCGCGTCCGGCAGCAGCAGGGGGAGGACCACCGACTGCGCGTGGTCGACCACCTCGCCGTACAGCCGCAGTATCACCGTCTCGCCGGTGCCCGCGTCCGCGCCGACCCGTACCTCGGCGTCGAGACGCGAGGTGGTGCGGTCGCGGGGCGAGCGGGAGATGCGCTTGATGACCACGAGGGTGCGCGAGGGGTGCTCGCGGGACGCGTCGGAGGCGGCCTTCAGCGCGTCGTAGGCGTTCTCCTCGTCGGTGACGATGACGAGGGTGAGGACCATGCCGACGGCGGGGGTGCCGATGGCCCGGCGGCCCTGCACCAGCGCCTTGTTGATCTTACTGGCTGTGGTGTCCGTAAGGTCGATTTTCATGGCCGGCGCCAGCTCCGTCCATTTCGTTCGAGCATTTCGTCTGCCTCGGCCGGGCCCCAGGTGCCCGACGGGTACTGCGCGGGCTTGCCGTGCTTCTCCCAGTACTCCTCGATCGGGTCGAGGATCTTCCAGGACAGCTCGACCTCCTCGGTGCGCGGGAAGAGGTTGGCGTCGCCGAGCAGGACGTCGAGGATCAGCCGCTCGTACGCCTCCGGGCTGGACTCCGTGAAAGACTCGCCGTACGCGAAGTCCATCGACACGTCCCGTACCTCCATGGAGGTGCCGGGCACCTTGGAGCCGAAGCGGACCGTGACGCCCTCGTCCGGCTGGACGCGGATGACCAGCGCGTTCTGGCCCAGCTCCTCCGTAGACGTGTGGTCGAAGGGGGAGTGCGGGGCGCGCTGGAAGACGACCGCGATCTCGGTGACGCGGCGGCCCAGGCGCTTGCCCGTGCGCAGGTAGAAGGGGACGCCCGCCCAACGCCGGTTGTCCACCTCCAGCTTGACGGCTGCGTAGGTGTCGGTCTTCGACTTGGCGTCGATGCCGTCCTCTTCGAGGTAGCCGATGACCTTCTCGCCGCCCTGCCAGCCGGCCGCGTACTGCGCGAACACCGTGTCGCGGCCGAGGTCCTTGGGCAGCTTCACGGCGCCCAGCACCTTGGTCTTCTCCGCGGCCAGCGCGTCCGCGTCGAAGGAGGCGGGCTCCTCCATCGCGGTCAGCGCGAGCAGTTGGAGCAGATGGTTCTGGATGACGTCGCGGGCGGCGCCGATTCCGTCGTAGTAGCCGGCGCGGCCACCGATGCCGATGTCCTCGGCCATCGTGATCTGTACGTGGTCGACGAACGAACGGGTCCAGATCGGCTCGAACATCTGGTTCGCGAAGCGCAGCGCCAGGATGTTCTGGACGGTCTCCTTGCCCAGGTAGTGGTCGATACGGAAGACCTGGTCCGGGGCGAAGACCTCCTCGACGGTCGCGTTGAGCTCCTCGGCGGACTTGAGGTCGTGGCCGAATGGCTTCTCGATGACCGCGCGCCGCCAGGAACCGCTCGACTGGTCGGCCAGGCCGTGCTTCTTCAGCTGCTGGATGACCACGGGGAAGGCGGACGGCGGTACGGAGAGATAGAAGGCGAAGTTGCCGCCCGTGCCCTGCGCCTTGTCCAGCTCCCCGATCGTCTCGCGCAGCCGCTCGAACGCGTCGTCGTCATCGAAGGTGCCCTGGACGAACCGCATCCCCTGGATGAGCTGCTGCCAGACCTCCTCACGGAAGGGGGTGCGGGCGTGCTCCTTGACGGCGTCGTGGACCTCCTGAGCGAAGTCCTCGTTCGCCCACTCGCGGCGGGCGAAGCCGACGAGTGAGAAACCCGGCGGCAGCAGGCCGCGGTTGGCGAGGTCGTAGACAGCGGGCATCAGCTTCTTACGGGACAAATCGCCCGTGACGCCGAAGATGACAAGACCCGACGGCCCCGCGATACGCGGGAGCCGTCGGTCTGCGGCGTCACGAAGCGGGTTCGCTCCGGTGCCGGGAGAAGGAGTCAAGATCTCAGCCTTCCGAGGGGGCGAGGCGCTTGAGCTCCGCCTCGGTCGACTTGAGCAGGTCGTTCCAGGACGCCTCGAACTTCTCGACGCCCTCGTCCTCCAGCAGCTGGACGACCTCGTCGTACGAGATGCCGATCTTCTCGAGCGCGTCGAGGTCGGCGCGGGCCTGCTCGTACGTACCCGCGATGGTGTTGCCGGTGATCTCGCCCTGCTCCTCGGTGGCGAAGAGAGTGGCCTCCGGCATGGTGTTCACCGTGTTCGGCGCGACCAGCTCGTCGACGTACAGGGTGGCCTTGTACGCCTTGTCCTTGACGCCGGTCGAGGCCCACAGCGGACGCTGCTTGTTGGCTTGCGCCTTGTCCAGCTCCTGCCAGCGAGCGGAGGAGAAGACCTCCTCGTACGCCTGGTAGGCGAGCCGGGCGTTGGCGACGCCGGCCTTGCCGCGGGCGGCCTTGGCCTCGTCGGTGCCCATGGCGTCGATCCGCTTGTCGATCTCGGTGTCCACGCGGGACACGAAGAAGGACGCCACCGAGTGGATCTTGGACAGGTCCAGGCCCTTGGCCTTGGCCTTCTCCAGACCGCTCAGGTACGCGTCCATGACCTCGCGGTAGCGCTCCAGCGAGAAGATCAGCGTGACGTTCACGCTGATGCCGTTGCCGATCGTCTCGGTGATCGCCGGGAGGCCCGCCCGGGTGGCCGGGATCTTGATGAGCGTGTTCGGGCGGTCCACCAGCCAGGCGAGCTGCTTCGCCTCGGCGACCGTCGACCGCGTGTTGTGCGCGAGGCGCGGGTCGACCTCGATCGAGACCCGGCCGTCCTGGCCGCCGGTGGCGTCGAAGACCGGGCGCATGATGTCGGCGGCGTCCCGGACGTCCGCCGTCGTGATCATGCGGACGGCCTCTTCGACGGTGACCTCACGGGCGGCGAGATCGGCTACCTGCTGCTCGTACCCGTCACCGCCCGAGATCGCCTTCTGGAAGATCGACGGATTGGTCGTGACGCCCACGACGTGCTGCTGGTCGATCAGTTCGGCGAGGTTGCCGGACGTGATCCGCTTGCGCGACAGGTCGTCCAGCCAGATCGCGACGCCTTCTTCGGAGAGGCGCTTCAGTGCGTCTGTCATGGAAAATGCATCTCCTACGTGTCGTATGTCAGCGTCAGCGCTGGGCTGCGGCGATCGATTCCCGGGCGGCGGTGGCGATGTTCTCGGCAGTGAAGCCGAACTCGCGGAAGAGGACCTTGCCGTCGGCCGAAGCACCGAAGTGCTCCAGGGAAACGATGCGTCCGGCGTCCCCCACGTACTTGTGCCAGGTCAGACCGACCCCGGCCTCGACCGCGACACGCGCCTTGACGGACGGCGGCAGAACGCTGTCCCGGTACCCCTGGTCCTGCTCCTCGAACCACTCCACGGACGGCATGGACACCACCCGCGTCGGCACCCCGGCGGCCTGCAGCTGCTCGCGCGCCTCGACGGCGACATGCACCTCGGAACCGGTCGCGATGAGGACGACCTGCGGCTCGCCACCCTCTGCGTCGAAGAGCACGTAACCGCCCTTCGCCGCACCCTCGTTGGGCTCGTACGTCGGCACGCCCTGACGGGTCAGCGCGAGCCCGTGCGGAGCGCCCTTGCCGAACTCCTTGGTGTAGCGCTTGAGGATCTCGCGCCAGGCGATGGCGGTCTCGTTGGCGTCGGCCGGGCGGACGATGTTCAGGCCCGGGATCGCGCGCAGCGAGGCGAGGTGCTCGATCGGCTGGTGCGTCGGGCCGTCCTCGCCGAGACCGATGGAGTCATGCGTCCATACGTACGTCACCGGCAGGTGCATCAGGGCCGACAGGCGCACCGCGTTGCGCATGTAGTCGGAGAACACCAGGAACGTACCGCCGTAGATACGGGTGTTGCCGTGCAGCGCGATGCCGTTCATCTCCGCGGCCATGGCGTGCTCGCGGATGCCGAAGTGGATCGTGCGGCCGTACGGATCGGCCTCCGGCAGCGGGTTGCCGGCCGGCAGGAACGAACTCGTCTTGTCGATCGTGGTGTTGTTGGAGCCCGCCAAGTCGGCGGAGCCGCCCCACAGTTCGGGGATGACCGCACCGAGCGCCTGGAGCACCTTGCCGGACGCGGCACGCGTGGCGACGCCCTTGCCCGGCTCGAAGACGGGGAGGTGCGACTCCCAGCCCTCGGGCAGCTCGCCCGCGTTGACACGGTCGAACTCGGCGGCCCGCTGCGGGTTGGCGGTACGCCAGGCGGCGAGTGACTTCTCCCACTCGGCGCGGGCCTCACGGCCGCGGTCGCCCAGTGCGCGGGTGTGCGTGATGACCTCGTCGGCGACCTCGAAGGACTGCTCCGGGTCGAAGCCGAGGACGCGCTTGGTGGCCGCGACCTCGTCGTCACCGAGCGCCGAGCCGTGCGCGGCCTCGGTGTTCTGCGCGTTCGGGGCCGGCCAGGCGATGATCGAGCGCATCGCGATGAAGGACGGCTTGTCGGTGACGGCCTTGGCCTTCTCGATCGCCTCGTACAGCGCGGCCGGGTCGAGGTCGCCGTCCTCCTTCGGCTGCACACGCTGCACATGCCAGCCGTACGCCTCGTACCTCTTGGCGGTGTCCTCGGAGACGGCCGCCTCGGTGTCGCCCTCGATCGAGATGTGGTTGTCGTCCCACAGCAGGACCAGGTTGCCCAGCTTCTGGTGGCCGGCCATCGACGACGCCTCGGCGGAAATGCCCTCCTGGAGGCAGCCGTCACCGGCGATCGCGTAGACGTAGTGGTCGAAAGGGGAGGTGCCGGGGGCGGCCTCCGGGTCGAAAAGACCGCGTTCGTAGCGGGCGGCCATCGCCATGCCCACCGCGTTGGCCACGCCCTGGCCGAGCGGGCCCGTCGTCGTCTCCACGCCCGCCGTGTGCCCGTACTCGGGGTGGCCCGGGGTCTTCGACCCCCACGTCCTGAACGCCTTCAAGTCGTCCAGCTCCAGGCCGAACCCGGCGAGGTACAGCTGGGTGTAGAGGGTCAGGGAGGAATGGCCGGCGGAGAGGACGAAACGGTCCCGTCCCGTCCAGTCGGGATCCGCCGGGTCATGCCGCATCACCTTCTGGAAGAGGGTGTACGCGGCGGGTGCCAGGCTCATCGCCGTACCCGGATGGCCGTTGCCGACCTTCTGTACGGCATCGGCGGCCAGGATGCGGGCCGTGTCGACGGCTCGCTGGTCCAGATCGGTCCACTCGAGGTCTGTGGTGGTCGGCTTGGTGCTCACCCTGAGTCAGGGCTCCTCTCCACATGTTCCACATGTCGAATGCCGGTGCACATGCGCGCCCACCGGCCGTTGTCGAGCCTACCCCCGTAAGAACACGCATTTTTTCGAGTCATTCCACTGTGCCGGGTGGGTTCCGGCACCGCCTCCCTGACCGGCGCGTTCCGCGGTCGGGCAGGGAATGAACGTGAATACGCAGCCGGTGATCCGACTGCTCAATCACGCCGAATCAAGGGCTGCCGAGCTCTTCGCGGGGCCCTCTTCAACACGACACGACCCCCGCGAAGAGCGGGGTCTGGGCAACGTCTACAGTGGCGTGGTACGCGCGGGCCTTTACCCGGAGTTCACACTCGGGGCTCGCTGGGATGTCTCTGTAGGGGTGTACGTGACGGCCGTTGAATCCCGTCCTGCGGGTGTGCTCGAGACGAGTCAGAGCACGAAGCACCGGCCGTTCGGGGCCCGCATCAAGGCGTTCATCGCGCTCACCAAGCCGCGGATCATCGAGCTGCTGCTGATCACCACCGTGCCGGTGATGTTCCTCGCCGAGCAGGGCGTGCCCGACCTTCAGCTGGTCCTCCTCACCTGCGTCGGCGGCTACCTCTCCGCGGGCGGCGCCAACGCGCTGAACATGTACATCGACCGTGACATTGACGCCCTCATGGCGCGCACCTCGCAGCGCCCGCTGGTCACCGGAATGGTCAGCCCCCGCGAGTGCCTGGTCTTCGGTATCACGCTCGCCGTCGCCTCGACCCTGCTGTTCGGCCTGACCGTCAACTGGCTGTCCGCCTGGCTCTCGCTGGGCGCACTCCTCTTCTACGTCGTCGTCTACACGATGATCCTCAAGAGGCGTACGTCGCAGAACATCGTCTGGGGCGGCATCGCAGGCTGCCTGCCCGTTCTCATCGGCTGGTCCTCCGTCACCAACTCCATGTCCTGGGCCCCGGTCATCCTCTTCCTCGTCATGTTCTTCTGGACGCCGCCGCACTACTGGCCCCTCTCGATGAGGGTGCGGGACGACTACGCGCGCGTGGGCGTGCCGATGCTGCCGGTCATCGCCTCCAACAAGGTCGTCGCACGGCAGATCGTGCTCTACAGCTGGGCGATGGTCGCCGTCTCCCTGCTGCTGACGCCGCTCGGCTACACCGGCTGGTTCTACACGGTCGTCGCCCTCGTGACCGGCGGCTTCTGGCTCTGGGAGGCACACGGGCTGCAGACCCGCGCCAAGGACGGGGCGGTGGGCGCGAAGCTCAAGGAGATGCGCCTCTTCCACTGGTCGATCACGTACGTGTCGCTGCTGTTCGTGGCGGTGGCGGTGGATCCCTTCCTCCGGTAGCCGCTGTTCGTACGACTCGTTCGGCGACGGGCGGGGCGTGGTCAAGGCCACGTACCCCGCCCGTCGCCGTTTGATCTACCCGTCGGTAGCATCCTGACCATGGCAGACACGGCAGATACGGCAGACACTCAGCAGGCCGACGAGGCCGCGGACCGCAAGCAGGCGGCCGGGGCGGAGCGTCGTGTGGCGCGCCTCACCAAGCAGATCTCGTCCTTCGCCAAGGCACACGGCGGCGCCGAGGGCCAGATCGCGTATCTGGGACAGCGCGGCGCACGCATCGTCCTCGTCGGCGAGGACGGCGAATGGGGCGACCTGGTGGCCCCGACCTACGCGATGGCCGAGCAGGCGGTCCAGAAGTCCGGCATCACCGTCCACGAGTCCTTCGACGGCGACTTCGCGGCGAAGGTGAAGACGGGCCCGTACGAGTGGACGCGGATGGCTGGGATCCAGCTGGGCGGCCCGAGCAACACCTGACGCCCCCCGTCAGGGGCACATGGAGCTGCGCGCCCACGCCATGACGGCCCGCAGTCTTCGAACTGCGCTTCCGCAGAGCAACACCCGACCACCGGCTCACCCGTTAGGACCTGCAAGAGCAGGGCCCAACCGCGGGGGAGTCCCGATGATCGAAACGCCGTCGCTGGTGGACCAGTACTGCCATGGCGTGCTGCGCACGGAGCTGGGCCTGGGCACCTTCGAGGCGCATCTCGCCGGGGGAGAGGGCAGGCCCGCGGCGGGCACGACCTTCTTCGACACCCAGACCGGGTTCGCCGTACGCCGCTGGTGTCCGCCCCTCCTCGGTCTGGAACCGCACTGTCCGCCCGCCCGCTATCTCGCGCGACGCCGTGAGCTGGGCGTACTGGAGTCGGGACGCAGGCTGTTGCGGGGCAGCGGGATCACGACCTATCTGGTCGACACCGGTCTGCCGGGCGACCTGACCGGGCCCGGCGAGATGGCCTCGGCCGGGGGCGCCGACGCCCACGAGATCGTCCGCCTGGAACTGCTCGCCGAACAGGTCGCCGACACCTCCGGAACCGTCGATTCGTTTCTCGCCAATCTCGCCGAGTCGGTGCACGCGGCGGCGGCGGACGCGGTGGCGTTCACGTCGGTGGCGGGCGTACGGCACGGTCTGGCGCTGGCGCCCGAACCGCCGGGCCCGGGGGAGGTACGGGGCGCGGCGGCCCGCTGGCTCACCGGACGCCGCGTCGGTGGCACCCTGTCCGACCCGGTGCTGCTGCGACACCTCCTGTGGATCGCCGTCGCCTCGGGCCGCCCGCTCCAACTGCACGCGGGACTCGGCGAAGGGGACCTGCGCATCGACCGCACCGACCCCGTCCTGCTCACCGACTTCGCCCGCGCCACGGCCGGCCTCGGCACCGACCTGGTCCTGCTGCACGGCTACCCGTACCACCGGCACGCGGCGCATCTCTCCGGGGTCTTCCCGCATGTGTACGCCGACCTGGGCGCCGCCCTCGTCCGTACGGGCGCCCGTGCCTCCGCCGTACTCTCCGAGATCCTCGAACTCGCCCCCTTCGGCAAGCTCCTCTTCTCCTCCGGCGCCCACGGACTGCCCGAACTCCATGTGGTCGGCGCCCGCCTCTTCCGCGAGGCGCTGGCTCGGGTGCTCGGCACCTGGGTCGCCGAAGGCGCCTGGTCGCTGGCCGACGCCCAGCGGGTGGCGGGGCTGATCGCGGCGGAAAACGCGCGGCGGGTCTACGGGCTGGAGTGAGCCCTCCACTCCGTGTGCAGACTGTGGGCATGACACGCAGCGACGCGACCGACCGGCTCCTGGACCGCTTCCTCACCGAACTGCGCGACCTTGCCCCCGTCGCCGTATGGGCGCACGGCTCCCTCGGCGGCGGTGACTACCAGGAGGGCCGCAGCGACCTGGACCTGATCGCGGTCCTGGACGACCCGATCACGGTGAGGACGGTGTGGCGAGTGGCGCGGCTGCACGCCCGCCTGCGTACTGAGCCGCTCGTGGCCAAGCTGCACTGCAGCTATCTGACGCCCGACACGGCTGACGGCGCCGAGCGGCGACACCTCACCTGGGCGTACGAGGAGCTGTTCAAGCGGCCGGTCACCCCGGTGACCCGGCGCGAGCTGCACGACTTCGGTGTCGTCTTGCAGGGGAAGCCGCCCGCGGACCTGCTTCCGCCCGTGCCGGACGGCGAGTTGAGCGCCTTCGTCGTACAGGACCAGCGGGACTTCCTGCGGCGGGAGGTCGACCGGGCGAGCAACTGGACGCAGGACAACTGGGTGGACTACGGGCTGGTCACGCACGCCCGCGCCGCCGTCACCCTGAAGGACGGGCGGCTGATCACCAAGCGGGAGGCACTGGAGCTCCTGCCCGGACTCGGCGCCCCCGTCGAGGTGGTCGAGGACATCAGACGGCGGCGGTACGGGCGCGATGGCGCGGCGCCGAGTGAGGAGTGGACCGTGCGCAGGGCCGAGCTGACCCGGGCCTATCTCGGGCCGGCGATCGACACCCTCGTACGGGCCTACGTGTGACGCACGCGCGCGTGGAGCACGTTTTCGTCTCTACGCGCGCGTAGAGACCCGTTCCGGTCTACGCGCGCGTGGCGACCGGTTCCGGCGACTGCTCCGACTCCGAAACCTCCAGGGCCTCGTGCCGTTCCCGCAGCGACAGCAGCACCCTCAGCGTCGCGATCCACACCAGGCAGGAGCCGAGCATGTGGGCGCCGACCAGGATCTCGGGGAGATCCGTGAAGTACTGGATGTAGCCGATGACGCCCTGTGCAAGGAGGACCAGGAAGAGGTCGCGGGTGCGGTGGAGAGGGCCCTTGGGGGCGTCGACGGCCCGAAGCACGAACCACAGGGCGAAGGCCAGCGTCACCACGATCCAGGCCAGGACGGCATGCAGCCGGGTGATGTTCTCCCAGTCCAGCGGGATGCGCTCGACCTCTCTCGAGTCGCCGGCGTGCGGGCCCGCACCCGTGACGACCGTGCCCACCGCGATCAGCAGAGCCGTGACGGCGACCAGGGCCCACACGAGCTGCCGCACCGCCTTGCTGACCAGCGGATGCGGCGCGGAGTCGCCCTCCCTGGTGCGCTGCCACATGACGGTGGCGACGGCGATCAGGGCGGTGGTGAGCAGGAAGTGGGCGGCGACCGTGTACGGGTTGAGGCCCACCAGGACGACGATGCCGCCGAGTACGCCGTTGCCCATGACGACCCAGAACTGCGCCCAGCCGAGGCGGGTGAGGCCGCGCCGGTACGGCTTTGCTGAGCGGGCCGCGATGATCGCCCAGCCGACCGCCGCGCTCAGGACGTACGTCAGCATCCGGTTGCCGAACTCGATGTAACCGTGGATGCCCATCTCGCTCGTGTTGGTCAGCGAGTCCTCGGAGCACTTGGGCCAGGTCGGGCAGCCGAGCCCGGAGCCGGTCAGCCGTACGGCACCGCCGGTGACCACGATGACCACGGCCATGACGAGCGCGGCGAGGGCCGCTCGCTGAACCGTCCGGGGCTTCGGGGTCCAGCGTTCGGCGATGAAGGCGAGCGGGTTGCGCACGGCCTCGACGGCGTTCGCGCGGGTCAGATTCGGCACGGGCACCATGGTAGGTGGCCGCTTGTGCACGCCTTCACGAGGGGGGAGGCGTCTGCTCCGCCCTACTCCCAGCAGGAGATCCGTACTCCAAGCGGGAGATCGGTCCTACTCCCAGCGGAAGAAACGAGCGGCGGCCGTCAGACCGACGACCCCCCACACGGCCAGGATCCCGAGGTCTCCCCACGGCATCCCGGAGCCGTGCTGGAGCACGTCCCTCAGCCCGTCCGAGAGGGCCGAGATCGGCAGCAGGCCGAGCAGGGACTGGGCCGTGTCCGGGAACTTGTCGAGCGGGACGACGACCCCGCCGCCCACGAGCAGCAGCAGGAAGACCAGGTTCGCGGCGGCCAGCGTCGCCTCCGCCTTCAGCGTGCCCGCCATCAGCAGGCCGAGGCCCGAGAAGGCGGCCGTGCCGAGGACGAGCAGGAGCAGGACTGCGAGGGGGTTGCCATGGGGCGACCAACCGAGGGCGAAGGCGATCACCGTCACCAGGATGACCTGGAGGATCTCCGTGACCAGCACGGAGAGCGTCTTCGCCGCCATCAGCCCCCAGCGGGGGAGCGGTGAGGCGGCGAGCCGCTTGAGGACGCCGTACCGCCGCTCGAAGCCGGTGGCGATGGCCTGGCCCGTGAACGCCGTCGACATGACCGCGAGCGCCAGGATGCCGGGTGCCAGGAAGTCGACCGCCTCGCCTTCGCCCGTATCGACGATGTCGACGGAGCTGAACAGCACGAGCAGCAGCGTCGGGATGACGACCGTCAGCAGCAGTTGCTCGCCGTTGCGCAGCAGCATCTTCGTCTCGAGGGCAGCCTGCGCCGCGATCATGCGGGTCAGCGGGGCCGCCCCCGGCTTCGGGGTGTACACACCGGCAGTGGTCACGAACGCAGCTCCTTGCCGGTCATCTCCAAAAACACGTCCTCCAGGGTGTGCCGTTCCACCGAGATCTTCTCCGGCATCACTCCGTGCTGGGCGCACCAGGACGTGACGGTCGCGAGCAGTTGCGGGTCGACCTTGCCGCCCACTCGGTACGCGCCCGGCGTCAGTTCGGCCGCCGTGCAGTCGGCCGGAAGGGCCTTGAGCAGGGAACCTATGTCGAGGCCGGGACGGCCGCTGAAGCGGAGCGTGTTCTCGGCGCCGCCGCGGCACAGCTCCTCGGGGGAGCCCTGGGCGATGACCCGGCCGGCGTCGATGATCGCCACGTCGTCGGCGAGTTGCTCGGCCTCGTCCATGTAGTGCGTGGTCAGGATCACCGAGACGCCGTCCGCACGCAGATCGCGTACGAGGTCCCAGGTGGCCCGGCGCGCCTGCGGATCGAGTCCGGCGGTCGGCTCGTCCAGGAAGACCAGTTCGGGCCGGCCGACGACGGCCAGCGCGAGCGCGAGCCGCTGCTGCTGGCCGCCGGACAGCCGCCGGTAGGTCGTACGGCCGCAACTGCCGAGGCCCAGGCGCTCGATCAGCGCGTCCACGTCCAGCGGATGCGCGTGCAGCCTGGCCATGTGGCGGAGCATCTCGTCGGCGCGGGCGCCCGAGTAGACGCCGCCGGACTGGAGCATCACGCCGATACGGGGACGCAGGGCCGCGGCCTCGCGCACGGGGTCGAGCCCCAGGACGCGTACTGTCCCCGAGTCCGGCTTCCGGTACCCCTCGCAGGTCTCGACCGTGGTCGTCTTGCCCGCCCCGTTGGGACCCAGTACGGCGGTGATCCCCGTCCCGGCCACCAGGTCGAGGCCGTCCACCGCGGTCTTCGTGCGGTACCGCTTCACCAGGGCCTGGACCTGGACGACGGGGTCGCTTCGCATGGCCCCGAGTCTAGGTACGCGTTCAGCGCCCGGAACGGGCGGGTTGGTGAACCGTTCCTGACTTGTTCAATCGATCCCAGACGCGCGGTTCGCGGCCGTAGCGTCGAGGGTGCCGGACGGCACGGGCTCGCCATTCCTTGCCCCCCGGGCTGGCTCCGCCCCGCACACTGGCGCCGTACCCGGCGTCCCAGATCGCACGATCACGTCAACCCGGTCGGCCCACGGTGCCGCAAGCCCGCGAGCCGACCATCACACGATCGAGCTAACTCGACCTCGTGCACACTCTCCTGCGAGCAGCTGCCAACCCCGTGAGAACCCCTGCGATCCCTTCGTCCGGGCTCTTCCGCTCGGGGTGACACGGCACCCCTGACGCCGTGCACTTTGGGCTGTTCGGGTGAATCGGTCGCAATCGTCGTATAGCGATCTTTTGGCGGTGCTTCGGTTGTCATGGTCCGCCGAGGGCGGGAGCGGACGTCTTCTCCCCTTCCGCAGAAAGGCAGTTGACACATGATCAGAAGCACCTCGTGCTCACGGCTGAGAGCCGCCGCCGGCCTCCTCGCCTTCGGGATGCTGTGCGCGGCCCTCGCCGTCCTCCCCGGCTCATCGCCCGCGAGTGCTCAGCCCGTCGTCGGCCCGGCACTGTTCGACGACTTCAACTACACCGGCTACACCGACCCGCGGATCTCCCAGCGCGGCTGGACCTTGAGGTCCGGCCAGGGCGGCCCCGGTGTGCCCGGCGCCACGTGGCAGCCGCAGAACTTCACGTTCGGCACCCAGTCCGGCAACTCGATCATGACGATGCGCTCGGGCACCAGCGGGACCGCGAGCAGCACCCAGCACACCGAGATCTACCAGCAGCGCAAGTTCCACTACGGCACCTACGCGGCGCGGGTCCGCTTCAGCGACGTACCGATCTACGGACCGGACGGCGACCGCATGGTGCAGACGTTCTTCACCATCTCGCCGCTCAACGCCCCGATGGACCCGGCCTACAGCGAACTCGACTTCGAGTACCTGCCGAACGGCGGCTGGGGCATCCCGAGCAGTACGCTGCTCGCCTCCTCCTGGGAGACATACTCGGAGGATCCTCCTTTTGAGGACCACGTGACCACCCAGGAGCGCGCCAGTTTCGCCGGGTGGCACGACCTGGTCATCACGGTCGACAGCGAGGCGGTCACCTACTACATCGACGGCCGGCTCTTCGCCAGGCACATCGAGCCGTATCTGCCCGAGTCGACGATGAGCATCCGCTTCAACCACTGGCTGATCAACCTGACGGGGATCAGCAGCCGGAAGACACGCGCGTACGAGGAAAAGGTCGACTACGTGTACTTCGCCAAGGACCAGATCCTCAGCCCGGCCCAGGTGACGGCCGCCGTCACCGACTACCGGACGCGGGGGGTGACTTTCGAGGACAGCGTTTTCTGAGGTGTTCGCGTACGGCGGGGCGGATCAGGACTAAGGGGCCGCCCCGTTCGCGTCGGCGATCGGCAGCAGAGCGGTGAAGGTGGTGCCGCGTCCCTCCTCGGAGTTCACGTGGATCTCGCCGCCGTGGTTCGTCACGATCGTGTGGACGATCGTCAGCCCGAGACCCGTGCCCGGAATGGCCGCGTCGGTCGCGTTCGAGGCACGGAAGAACCGCTGGAAGAGCTTCTTCTGCTCGTCGGTGGGGATGCCCATGCCGGTGTCGCTGACGCTCAGAACCGCCTGTCCGTCCCGGGCTTCGGCGCGGACGGTGACCTTCCCGCCCTCCGGGGTGAACTTCACGGCGTTGGACAGCAGGTTCATCAGGACCCGGTCGAGCTGGTCGCTGTCCGCCTCCAACACCAGGGGCCGGGAGGGGAGTCGCGTCTCCACGGTGACGGAGGCAGCCCCGGCGGTCGGCCGGATGGCGTCGGCCGCCGACGCCACCAAGCGGCACAGGTCGACCGGTCCCTTCTTGGAGCTGAACGCGCCCGACTCGATGCGCGAGAGGGTCAGCAGGTCCTCGATAAGCGCGCGCAGGCGGTTGGCGTTGCGGTCGACGACGTCCAGCATGTGCTGCTGCGGCTCGGTGAGCGGCCCGGTCTCCTCGTCCTTCAGCAACTCGAGGTACCCGACGATGCTGGTCAGCGGGGTGCGCAGCTCGTGGGAGACGGTGGACAGGAAGTCGCTCTTGGCTTTGTCCAGGGCGCGCAGCTTCTCCACCAGGCGCGTCTCCTGTTTGTAGAGCAGCGCGGTGTGCAGCGCGCGGCCGGCACCGGCGGCCATGGACTCGGCGATTTCGATCTCCACCGGGCCCCAGGGGTGCTCCGGCCCGGTCCGCCCGAGAAAGACGGCACCGAGCGGTTCGTCACCGACGCCGACCGGGACGACGAGCACGCCCACCAGGCCCAGCGTCTCGGCCGCCGCCCGGGCGTCCTGCGGCAGGCCGCCCTTGCCGAAGGAGCCGGGCGCCCCGGGCAGCGGTCCCTCGGCCAGCGCGGCGGGCAGATCGTTGTGGCACCAGGCCGTTCCCCGCCGGTAGTGCTCGCGTACCACCTCGAGGGGGACGGGCGGAATCGGCTGCTCCTGCGCGGGGAGCAGCCCCCTTCCCGCACTCCAGGCGCGTGCCACGCGGACCAGGGGGCTGTCCTTCTCGGTGAGGAGGACGAAGGCATGGTCGGCCTGAAGTCCCTCACCGATTCCGGCGCACACCGTGTCGAGGACCTGCTCGACGTCGAGGCGCTCCCGGATGCGGACACCGACGGCCCGTGCGGTCTTCCCCAGTCGGGCGCGCTCCTGCTCGATCGTCCGCAGCCGGTCGCTCTCCTCGGCGAGCGCGTTCACCGACCGTGCCACCGCCCTGATCTCCTCCGGTCCCTCCTCCTCCGCCCGCGCCGAATGGTCGCCCGAGGCCAGCCGGTACAGAGACGAAACGGTGCTCTGCAGCGGCCGGGTGAGGGCGCGGGTGGTGCGTACCGCCGCGTAGAGGGCCAGTGCTCCGCCTGCCGCCATCAGGGCGCCGATGCCCCGAGCACTGAGGTTGAGAATCGTGTCGGCCCGGTCCTCCCGACGCTCGATGTCGGCATTGAGCTGTTCCTCGAGCCGGTGGCTGGCGGCCTCGAAGGCCGCGAACGGCTGCGCCGCCTGCTTGGTCAGCCGGATGGCCCCCTGGCTGCCGGGCGAGGCCTTCGCCTGCTGGTCGGCGATGCGTACGTAGGCACGCAGGTGACGTTCCTGCGTCGTGAAATTCCGCCGGGCCGCATCGGTGGAATGTCGCCGGACCGTGGCAAGGGTGGCGAAGACCTCGTCACGCGACCGGAGGTAGCTGCTCCGCTCGGTCGCGTCGCCCGTGAGCAGATAGGTGCGCACGGATCGGTGCATATGGGCCGCCTGGTCGTGCAGGCCATGGTTTTCGCGTACCACCGGCGCCAGTTGATCGACGACCTCGTCGTGCAGTTCGTCCGCCATCCTGGCGGTGATCAGTGCGCCCGCCCCGACGAGCAGGAGCAGAGCGATCAGAAGTCCGAAGGTCACGGCGAGCCGGCGTGCCACACCGCGCCGCCTGGTGGTGATCCTCAATGCCGCTCACCGCCCTCCCGGACCTGCTCGGGCGCGCCGAATCCGCTGCGCTTCATCGAGCCCCACTCCTGCGGGGACCGGTGCAGCGCGTCCCAGATGCCCCGCAGCCGCCACCACGCCGTGAACTGGCGGTAGCCGATGTTCTCGACGACCACGCCGACGACGGCGCCCCACAGATCCCGCCACCGAGAGAAGCGGTGGTACGCATACTCCTCAACCGCGACCGACACCAGGCTGACGACCATCGCGTAGGCGTAGGCGGCGAGCAGGAAGCGCCACAGGAAGTCCGCGTCGACCGCGCCGATCAGCACACCCAGCGGTACGAGCACCAGACCGGCGAGTTCCACCACGGGGGCCAGCAGCTCGAAGAGCACGTAGAAGGGCAGTGCCACCAGCCCGATGCGGCGGTAGCGCGGGTTGCCGATCATGCGGCGGTGCTTGAGCAGGATCTCCGTCAGACCGCGCTGCCACCGGCGCCGCTGGCGTCCCAGGACCCGGAGCCTGGCGGGTGCCTCGCTCCAGGAGATCGGCTCGGTGACGAAGACGATGCGGTAGTCGCGGTGCCGGCGGCCCCGCTCGCGCAGCTGCCGGTGGAGGTGGACGACGAGTTCGGCGTCCTCGCCGATGCAGTCCGGGTCCATGCCGCCCACCGCGACCACCGCGTCCCGCCGGAACAGGCCGAAGGCGCCGGCGATGATCAGCAGCCCGCCGACCTTCGACCAGCCGGTACGGCCGAGGAAGAAGGCACGCAGATACTCCACGACCTGCGTGCGTCCGAGCAGGTCACCAGGGATGTGCGCCTCGACCACGCGGCCGGCCTCGACGGTGCAGCCGTTGGCGATGCCGACCACACCGCCGGTGGCCACCACCCGCAGCGGGTCGTCGCTGAACGGTTTGGCCACGGCGAGCAGGGCCTGGGAGTCGAGGATGCAGTCGGCGTCCACCATGCACAGCAGCGGGTAGCGCGCCAGGTTGATCCCGACGTTGAGGGCGTCGGCCTTGCCGCCGTTGTCCTTGCGGGCCACCACCAGGGGCACCGGACCTCCCCTGGGCAGATGCAGCGAGGTGACCCTGCCGCGCATGGGGACGTCCTCCGGCACGACATGGTCCACCTCGGCGAGGTCGAAGGCGTCCGCCAGGGCCTCCAGCGAACCGTCGGTGGAGCCGTCGTCGACCACGACGACCTCGAACACGGGATAGTGCAGCAGCAGCATCGCCCGTACGGCCTCGGTGATGCCGGCCGCTTCGTTGTACGCGGGCATGATCACCGAGATGGGAGGGGTGAACGGGCTGCCGGCGGCGTCCTCGTAGCCGGCGAAGGGGGCCCGGCGCAGCCTCCTGACGAGTTCGGCGAGGGCGAAGAGGATCAGTACGAGGTAGCCGCTGTTGATGGCGAGGAAGTAGATGATGACGGCGGTGTCGCACAACGCGACCAGCCCGTGCACCGTGCCGAGCAGCCCGTCCCACTTCTCGACGCGCGCCGCGATCACAGGGCCACCTCCACCAGGACGTCATGGCGTGCGCCGCCGACCGCCGCCTCCGCGAGTGCGGCCCTGGCCTGGGCGGCGGCCGGGCCGGGACGGCCGTCCGCGGCCTCGCGCAGCGCCGCCTCACCCGCCGGGCCCAGCCGCAGCAGTGCCCGCGCCGCGGCGCCCGCCACATGCGGGTTCCGGTCGCCGAGCAGCTCCGTCAGCGGGCCCGTCGCGGCGACGGCGCCCAGACTGCCCAGGGCGCCGGCGGCCACGATGCGCTGGGCGACCGGCCGACCTGGCCGGATGGCCGCCAGCAGCGGTGGAAGACCGTCGGGCATGCCCAGCCTGCCCAGTGCGCGCGCCGCCCGGATCCGTACCTCGATGTCGGCGTCCTCGCGCAGCGCACGGGCCACCTCGGCGGCCCGGGAAATGGCGCCGGTCATCCCGAGCGCCTCGATGGCCACCGCCCGGACGAGGGGTTCCGGGTCCCGGAGCCCCGCCGCGACGGCGGGCCAGGCGTCGCGGCCGAGGGAGGTCAGCGCCGCGGTGACCACATTGGGCGGTACGGTGCGCGCTCCGCGCAGGCTCCTCAGCAGGTGCGGCACCGCCACCGGATCTCCGGTACGGCCCAGCGCGCGGGCCGCGGCCAGCCGCACATCCCGGTCGCGGTCGTCGAGCAGCCGGCACACGGCCAGGGCCGCCGGCCGGTGCGAGAGCTGCCCGAGGACGTGAGCCGCACGCCCCCGCCGGGCCGCGCTGCGGCTGCCGAGGCGGGCGACGGCCTCATCGGCGGCTCCTCGCAGCTCGTACAGCCGGACCAGCGCCGAACGTGCTCGTCCGGAGACCTTGCCCAGCATCGCCGCCACCGTCGGATCCAGCGCGGCCCAGGTCCGCTTGTCGATCCGCGCGAGGCGGCCCAGCAGCTCGTCCTGCTCGTCCTCCGCCGCGCAGAGCAGTTCCAGCAGCAGTCCGCGCACCGGCGCCGCGATCCGCTCGCGTCTGCGCCTGCGGTACATACGGGCGCCGCGGACGGCGACGGTCAGCAGGCTCAGCATCAGTACGAAGACCAGCAGGCACAGCAGTGCCCAGGTGACGAGAGCGGTGTTGATCACCGATCGACCCGGGTGAGCATCGCGGTGACCCGGCTGGACAGCTCGCGGGGGCTGAAGGGCTTGATGATGTAGTCGTCGGCGCCTGCCGCGAAGCCCAGTTCGATGTCTCCCTCCTGGGACCGGGCGGTGATCAGGATGACGGGCAGCGACGCGGTTTCGGGTGCGGAGCGGACCTCGCGGCAGACGTCCAGTCCCGACATCCCCGGCATCCGTATGTCGAGGAGTAAGAGATCCAGCGGCTGCTCGCGCACCATGCGCAGCGCGGCCATGCCGTCCTCCACGGCTGTGACCTGGTGGCCGCTCTGGACCAGCTTGAACGCCACGAGATCCCGGATGTCGGCGTCGTCGTCGGCGATCAGGACACGAGCCATCACTCCTCCTGCGATACGGAGCTTCGGTTTCGGTAGGAGTCGACGAGCCGGGCCACGGCGGGCTGGCGGAACGGCTTGGCCAGCAACTCGTCCGTCGCGAGCTCGACCAGGTCCTCCGGGTTGAGCACGGACGAGACGACCAGGTGGCACCGCTTCGTCCGCTCGTCCGCCCGGAGTCTCCGGATGACCTCCCGTCCGTCGATGCCGGGCAGCAGCACGTCGATGATCACCATGTCCGGAGGTTCGGCGAACGCCAGCTCCAGCCCTTCCTCACCGGTGTCCGCGACGGTCACACGGCATCCGAGGCCACCGAGATGCCGCTCCAGCAGGGCACTGACATCCCGTTCGTCCTCGATCACCAGGACATGTACGAGTCCCTGCTCAGAGCCCATCGCCAGTCCGATCCAAGAGAGCGGTCAAGTGGGGCAGTTACTACCAAATTAGGTTCAACACGGATCTCTCGCCACACGAGGCCCATAGTCCCCAGAGGTGTGCGGGCCGGCGCTGATCGATCAAAGATCGTTCGCGCAGGTCAACTTAGGTACGCCTAAGTGATGTACCGCACGCCGGGCTGATCGGACGCGGGTTGTCACGCTCTCGGGAATTACGCAACAATGGTGTTGTGAAAAACGTCGGCCAGGCTCCGCAGGAGGAACTCGCAACCGGGGAGCGCTCCACGCGCAACCGGGTCGCGCGGTCCATCCTGGACCATGGCCCGTCGACCGTCGCCGACCTGGCCGGCCGCCTCGGCCTCACCCAGGCGGCCGTACGCCGGCATCTGGATGCCCTTGTCGCCGACGACGTCGTCGAGCCACGTGAGAAGCGCGTCTACGGAGCGCGTACGCGCGGCCGTCCCGCCAAGGTCTTCGCGCTGACGGACTGCGGCCGGGACGCCTTCGACCAGTCGTACGACAAGCTCGCGGCCGACGCGCTGCGCTGGATCGCCGAACGCGAGGGCGGTGACGAGGCCGTCGCCGCGTTCGCCCGCGCCAGGAGCGCCGCACTGGCCGGGGCGTACCGCAAGGCCATCGAGGCCGCCGCCCCCGACCAGCGCACCGAAGCCCTGGCCAAGGCCCTGAGTGCGGACGGGTACGCTGCTACGGCGCGCAGCGCTCCCCTTCCGCAGAAGGGCGAGCAGCTCTGCCAGCACCACTGCCCGGTCGCCCATGTCGCCGAGCAGTTCCCCCAGCTGTGCGAGGCGGAGACCGAGATCTTTTCTCAGTTGCTCGGGACGCATGTCCAGCGGCTGGCCACCATCGCCCACGGCGACGGCGTCTGCACGACGTTCATCCCCAAGGCAACCCACCAGACCACCGATAACGCATCCGCAAGCACGGCCGGGAGGAACCCCGCATGACTCTCCCCACGGAGACTGCCCACCCTGAGCTCGAGGGCCTGGGCACGTACGAATACGGCTGGGCCGACTCCGACGTAGCCGGTGCCTCTGCCAAGCGCGGCCTGAACGAGGACGTCGTACGCGACATCTCCTCGAAGAAGAACGAGCCGGAGTGGATGACCAAGCTCCGCCTCAAGGGCCTGCGCCTGTTCGAGAAGAAGCCCATGCCGAACTGGGGCTCGGACCTGTCGGGCATCGACTTCGACAACATCAAGTACTTCGTACGTTCCACGGAGAAGCAGGCGGAGTCCTGGGAGGACCTGCCCGAGGACATCAAGAACACGTACGACAAGCTCGGCATCCCGGAGGCGGAAAAGCAGCGCCTCGTCGCCGGTGTCGCGGCCCAGTACGAGTCCGAGGTCGTCTACCACCAGATCCGCGAGGACCTGGAGGAGCAGGGCGTCATCTTCCTGGACACCGACACGGCCCTGAAGGAGCACCCCGAGCTCTTCAAGGAGTACTTCGGGACGGTCATCCCGGTCGGTGACAACAAGTTCGCCTCGCTGAACTCCGCCGTGTGGTCCGGTGGCTCCTTCATCTACGTGCCGAAGGGCGTGCACGTGGAGATCCCGCTCCAGGCCTACTTCCGGATCAACACGGAGAACATGGGCCAGTTCGAGCGGACGCTGATCATCGTCGACGAGGGCGCCTACGTGCACTACGTCGAGGGCTGCACGGCGCCGATCTACAAGTCGGACTCGCTGCACTCCGCCGTGGTCGAGATCATCGTCAAGAAGAACGCCCGCTGCCGCTACACGACCATCCAGAACTGGTCGAACAACGTCTACAACCTGGTCACCAAGCGCGCCGTCGCCTACGAGGGCGCGACCATGGAGTGGATCGACGGCAACATCGGCTCCAAGGTGACGATGAAGTACCCGGCCGTCTACCTGATGGGCGAGCACGCCAAGGGCGAGACCCTGTCCATCGCCTTCGCCGGCGAGGGGCAGCACCAGGACGCCGGCTCCAAGATGGTCCACATGGCGCCGAACACGTCCTCCAACATCGTCTCCAAGTCGGTGGCGCGCGCCGGCGGCCGCACCTCGTACCGCGGCCTGGTCGAGATCGGCGAGGGCGCCCACGGCTCCAAGTCGAACGTGCTGTGTGACGCGCTGCTCGTCGACACCATCTCGCGCTCCGACACGTACCCGTACGTGGATGTCCGTGAGGACGACGTGTCCATGGGCCACGAGGCGACCGTCTCCAAGGTCTCCGAGGACCAGCTCTTCTACCTGATGAGCCGCGGTCTGAGCGAGTTCGAGGCGATGGCGATGATCGTGCGCGGCTTCGTCGAGCCGATCGCCAAGGAGCTGCCCATGGAGTACGCGCTTGAGCTCAACCGGCTGATCGAGCTGCAGATGGAGGGCGCGGTCGGCTGACCGACCTCCGGTCCGACGTCCAGGACGTCTAGGGGGGCGGAAGATCCGCCCCCCACCAGCAGCCCGAAGACTCATTACGTAGGAAGAGAGCAGACCGACAGCCATGGCTGAGGCTCAGAACATCCCCGTGGGTTCCACCACGGCCGGCCAGATCGCGGTCGCCGCCGAGTCGACCGTCGCCACGCGCATGAGCGTGCCCCCGTCCTTCGACGTGGCGGACTTCCCGGTCCCGCACGGCCGCGAGGAGGAGTGGCGGTTCACCCCGCTGGAGCGGCTGCGCGGGCTGCACGACGGCACCGCCGTCGCCACCGGCACCGGTGTGAAGGTCGACGTGCAGGCCCCCGAGGGCGTCACCGTCGAGACCGTCGGCCGTGACGACGCGCGGATCGGCAAGGCGGGCACCCCGGTGGACCGCGTCGCCGCCCAGGCGTACTCCGCGTTCGAGCAGGCCGGCGTGATCACCGTCCCCAAGGAGACGGTGCTCACCGAGCCGATCCGTGTCGCCGTGCACGGCGAGGGCGGCACCGCCTACGGCCACCAGGTCGTCGAGCTCGGCGCCTTCGCCGAGGCCGTCGTCGTCATCGACCACACCGGTGACGCGGTACTCGCGGCCAACGTCGACTACATCCTGGGTGACGGCGCCAAGCTCACCGTCATCTCTGTCCAGGACTGGGACGACAAGGCCGTGCACGTCGGCCAGCACAACGCGCTGATCGGCCGCGACGCCACCTTCAAGTCGTTCGTGGTCACCTTCGGCGGCGACCTTGTACGCCTCCACCCGCGCGTCGCCTACGCCGGTCCCGGCGGCGAGGCCGAGCTCTTCGGCCTGTACTTCACCGACGCGGGCCAGCACCAGGAGCACCGCCTCCTCGTCGACCACAACACCCCGCACTGCAAGTCGAACGTCGCCTACAAGGGCGCCCTCCAGGGCGACGACGCGCACGCGGTGTGGATCGGTGACGTGCTGATCGAGGCCAAGGCCGAGGGCACGGACACGTACGAGATGAACCGGAACCTCGTGCTGACCGACGGCGCCCGGGTCGACTCCGTACCGAACCTCGAGATCGAGACCGGCGAAATCGTCGGCGCGGGCCACGCCAGTGCCACCGGCCGCTTCGACGACGAGCAGCTCTTCTACCTGATGGCGCGCGGCATCCCCGCCGACGAGGCCCGCCGCCTCGTCGTGCGCGGCTTCTTCGCCGAGCTGGTCCAGCAGATCGGTGTCGACGACATCGAGGAGCGGCTGCTGGTGAAGATCGACGAGGAGCTGGAGGCGTCGGTCTGATGGCCATCGCGTTCGTACGCGCCTGCGGGCTGAGCGAGCTGGAGGAGGACACCCCGAAGCGGGTGGAACTCGACGGCACGCCGGTCTCCGTCGTGCAGACCGAGGGCGAGGTGTTCGCGATCCACGACATCTGCTCGCACGCGAACGTCTCGCTGTCGGAGGGCGAGGTGGACGACTGCCACATCGAGTGCTGGCTGCACGGCTCGCGTTTTGATCTGCGCTCCGGGAAACCCGACGCCCTTCCCGCGACCCGCCCCATTCCCGTATACCCCGTCAAGATCGAAGGGGACGACGTGCTCGTCTCCCTCACCCAGGAGTCCTGAGGCACCCATGGCAACGCTTGAAATCCGAGACCTGCACGTCACCGTCGAGGCCGACAACGCCACGAAGGAGATCCTCAAGGGCGTCGACCTCACCGTGAAGCAGGGCGAGACGCACGCCATCATGGGCCCGAACGGCTCCGGCAAGTCGACTCTCGCCTACTCGCTCGCGGGTCACCCCAAGTACACGATCACCGAGGGCACCGTCACCCTCGACGGCGAGGACGTCCTGGAGATGTCCGTCGACGAGCGCGCCCGCGCCGGCCTCTTCCTCGCCATGCAGTACCCGGTCGAGGTCCCCGGCGTCTCGGTCTCCAACTTCCTCCGTACGTCCGCCACCGCCATCCGCGGCGAGGCCCCCAAGCTGCGTACGTGGGTCAAGGAGGTGAAGGAGGCCATGCAGAACCTGAACATGGACCCCTCCTTCGCCGAGCGCAACGTGAACGAGGGCTTCTCCGGCGGTGAGAAGAAGCGCCACGAGATCCTTCAGCTGGAGCTGCTCAAGCCGAAGATCGCGATCCTCGACGAGACCGACTCCGGCCTCGACGTCGACGCGCTCCGGGTCGTCTCCGAGGGTGTCAACCGCGTCCGCGGGACCGGTGAGGTGGGCACGCTGCTCATCACGCACTACACGCGCATCCTGCGCTACATCAAGCCCGACTACGTTCACGTCTTCTCCGCAGGCCGCATCGCGGAGTCCGGCGGCGCCGAGCTCGCCGACAAGCTGGAGGAAGAGGGCTACGAGGCTTACACGAAGGGTGGCGTATCCGCGTGACATTGCTGCCGGGCCTCCTCGACACAGAGGCGATCCGCAAGGACTTCCCCGTCCTGGACCGACAGGTCCACGACGGCAAGAAGCTGGTGTACCTGGACAACGCGGCGACCTCGCAGAAACCGCGCCAGGTACTGGACGCCCTGAACGAGTACTACGAGCGCCACAACGCCAACGTCCACCGCGGTGTGCATGTGCTCGCCGAGGAGGCCACGGCGCTGTACGAGGGCGCGCGGGACAAGGTCGCCGAGTTCATCAACGCGCCCAGCCGCGACGAGGTGATCTTCACCAAGAACGCCTCCGAGTCCCTCAACCTCGTGGCCAACATGCTCGGTTGGGCCGATGAGCCCTACCGCGTGGACCACGAGACCGAGATCGTCATCACGGAGATGGAGCACCACTCCAACATCGTGCCGTGGCAGCTGCTGTCGCAGCGTACGGGCGCGAAGCTGAAGTGGTTCGGCCTGACCGACGACGGCCGCCTCGACCTGTCGAACATCGACGAGATCATCACCGAGAAGACGAAGATCGTGTCTTTCGTGCTGGTCTCCAACATCCTCGGCACCTTCAACCCGGTCGAGGCGATAGTCCGCCGGGCGCAGGAGGTCGGCGCCCTCGTCTGCATCGACGCCTCGCAGGCGGCGCCGCACATGCCGCTGGACGTGCAGGCTCTCCAGGCCGACTTCGTGGCCTTCACCGGCCACAAGATGTGCGCCCCGACGGGCGTAGGCATCCTGTGGGGACGCCAAGAGCTGCTGGAAGACCTGCCTCCGTTCCTCGGCGGCGGCGAGATGATCGAGACGGTGTCGATGCACTCGTCGACGTACGCACCGGCGCCGCACAAGTTCGAGGCCGGTACGCCGCCGATCGCGCAGGCGGTCGGTCTCGGCGCGGCGATCGACTACCTGAACTCCATCGGCATGGAGAAGATCGCGGCCCACGAGCACGCGCTGACCGAGTACGCGGTCAAGCGCCTGTCGGAGGTCCCCGACCTGCGGATCATCGGCCCCACCACGGCCGAGGAGCGCGGCGCGGCGATCTCCTTCACGCTCGGCGACATCCACCCCCACGACGTGGGCCAGGTCCTCGACGAACAGGGGATTGCGGTCCGGGTCGGCCACCACTGCGCCCGGCCCGTCTGCCTCCGGTACGGAATTCCTGCGACCACGCGAGCGTCGTTCTATCTGTACTCCACGCCGGGTGAGATCGACGCACTCGTGGAAGGCCTGGATTACGTACGGAACTTCTTCGGCTGAGGGATTGGCGAGCGATCGCATGAAGCTGGATTCGATGTACCAAGAAGTCATCCTGGACCACTACAAGCACCCGCACGGGCGCGGTCTGCGGGATGGCGACGCCGAGGTGCACCACGTCAACCCGACGTGCGGCGACGAGATCACGCTGCGCGTGAAGTACGAGGGCTCGCAGATCGCGGACGTGAGCTACGAAGGCCAGGGCTGCTCGATCAGCCAGGCCTCCGCCTCCGTACTGAACGAACTGCTCGTCGGCAAGCAGCTCGCCGAGGCGCAGAAGATCCAGGAGACCTTCCTGGAGCTGATGCAGTCCAAGGGCCGCATCGAGCCGGACGACGCGATGGAGGAGGTCCTGGAGGACGCGGTGGCGTTCGCCGGGGTCTCCAAGTACCCCGCCCGTGTGAAGTGTGCCCTGCTGAGCTGGATGGCCTGGAAGGATGCGACGGCCCAGGCCCTGGGCGAGGCCGACGCCGAAAGGAAGACGGCATGAGCGAGACCATTGAGATGAAACCGGCCTCGGAGGAAGAGGTCCGCGAGGCGCTGTACGACGTGGTCGACCCCGAGTTGGGCATCGACGTCGTCAACCTCGGTCTGATCTACGGCATCCACATCGACGACGCGAACATCGCGACGCTCGACATGACGCTGACGTCGGCGGCCTGTCCGCTGACGGACGTCATCGAGGACCAGGCCAAGTCCGCCACGGACGGCCTCGTGAGCGAGCTGCGGATCAACTGGGTCTGGATGCCGCCGTGGGGCCCCGACAAGATCACGGACGACGGACGTGAGCAGCTGCGGGCGCTCGGGTTCAACGTCTGAGTTCGCATATACGTGTGTGGGGGCCCCGGCAACTGCCGGGGCCCCCACACGTTTGCGGTCAGGTCACGCCTCACCGCCGAGTTCGACGGCTCAGCTCAAGCCCTTGACCAGCCGGAACGCGGAGTCGGCCCGATAGAGACCGCTGTGCTCGTACCGTTCCAGCCGGAGCTGGAAGTTGCGGTGACGCACGAAGCTGCCGGGGAAGTTGACCGCCTCCAGCATCACGGCGCCGGAGTACGAGGACGGGCGCGGGCAGAAGGTGGCGTCCTTCTTGAAGAGCTCCGAGCCGTCGTGACGGTCCGTACGGAGCTGGAAGTTGCGGTGGCGGACATAGCCGCCGTCGCCGGTGGAGAAGGACACGCAGCCGGAGTCGGCGAGGCCGGGCACAAGCGTGAAGGAGGAGTTCTGCCGGGTCTCGGCGGAGCTGCCCGAGCTCACCTGGTCGAGACGGCCGGTGCCATCGCTGAAGTGCCAGTAGCGATCGGGGTAGTTGACCGCCTGGACCGACTTCAGCGAGGTGGAGGCCGGCGGCTTGGGGGCCTTGCTGGAGGCGGGAGGCTTCGGCGGTGCCTTGATGGGCTCGGAGCCCCGCTGCCGCTCCTCGGAGGAGTCGTCCTTGCTGTCCGAGGCAGCGTCCTCGGGGCTCGGCTGCGGTGAGGCAAGTCCGCTCTTTCCGCTGGGCTCCGTGGTGGGGCCCTCGGGGGTGAGGTCGGGGACGACCGGCTGCGCGGCGGAGGTGGTCTGCGGCTCCTGCGACTCCTTGTCCTCGGTCTGGTCGAGGATCGCGATCGCGGTCACCGTGGAGGCCAGCACCGCCGCGGCCAGTACGCCGGCCAGATAGAGGCGGCGCGTCCCGGGTATGCGGCCTCCGTCGAGGTCTTCGCCGGTCTCCCACACCTTCGGGGGCGCTTCCGCGGGGGCGGGGAGTTGGGGATCGGCCGTGTGGGCAGCGGCACGTGGGGGACGGCCCTGCGCGCCCTTCGGCTCGGGCGCGGGCTGGTCCGGACCGGGTCCGGGCTTGCTGTCTGGCATGCGCTGTTCCTCCAGCGTTGCCTTGAGGCGAACGCGGATTGGTCATGTGTCCTCGCCATGAGCGGAACACGAGAGGAAGCGGAGGTCGCGGCGCCCGGAGCGAACGGCTGTGGCCGGGTGACTCCGGTGCGCGACGTGGAAACAGTAGTGGACCCGGCGCGTTCTGAGCAGACGTTTCAGAGAGCGGTTTCAAACCGGAGGAAACAATTTCATAACCTGAAGCAAATTGCCCTGACTTGGCCGCCGACCTGCACCGTCCCGTGCGCTCCCCGCAGGCAGCGCACGGGACATGACGTGACGTCAGCGGGCGAATGCCGACAGGTCGGTGGCGATCCGCTCCCGCCTTCCGTCGTTCTGAACCGGCGCCGCCGTGAGTACGTCCAGGTGCTGGTAGCCCGGCAGGACCACGGGGTTCTCGTCCTGCGGAATGTGGTCCGCCAGGATGCCGTCGCCCGCGACAAACGTGACCTTGGGGTTCGCGGTGAGGCCCTTCTTGTGCACCAACTTGCCCGCGAGCTGCGGATCGTCGATCAGCTGGATGTCCGTGACCAGCCTGGTCGGGAAGTAGTCCTCCGTGAAGTCCAGCGGCTGTTCGGAGAGGCTGCGGGCCAACTCCCCGATGTCCGTGACCTCCTTGCCGGCGGCGGTGAACGGGGCGCCACTGGCCGAGCGGTACACCGGGTCGTCCGCCGCGCCCACCCGGTCGTAGTTGCGCCAGGTGTAGAGAGGGCCGCCCGGCTCATCCGGGATCGCCTTCAACTCCGTACCGAAGAGGGCTGGTTGGGCCGGGTCATTGTTCGAGGCGGGGAAGTTCTTGTCCACGATCCGGCCGCCGGTGCCGTCGGCGCCGCCCGTGCTGTCGAAGAAGCCCACGCTCGTCTGGATGAAGGCGAGCGGTGCCGAGTGGTCGTCCATGAAGGCGCCCAGCACGGCCTCGTTGGTGAGCCGGAAGTCGCGGATGGTCGGGCTGCCCTTGAGGAAGACCTCGGAGTTCTTGGAGAACAGCATGCGGCCCGTCGTGTCGATGTTGGTGTTCGACGGGACCGAGTCGAGCAGCGCGGACTCGGCGTCGGGCGCTTCGCGGGCCGCCAGACCGCCCAGCGCGAGCAAGTTCATCGTCTCGGGGTTGAGCACTGCGGGCAGCGCGAGGAAACGGGGCAGAACTCCGGTGCGCAGCCCGGCCTGTACGGCGGCGTAACCGATGCCCGTGTCCGGGATCAGCCCCGGCAGCAGGGAGCCGCCGGGTCCGGACGGCGTGCCGTTCAGGTCGTCCAGCGAGGTGGAGATCGTGGTGTCCAGGGCGAAGTAGCCCGCGCACTGGTTGAAGCCGGCGTCCGCCTTCGTCGCGGGGTTCCCGTCGAAGTCCCAGGTGGCGAAGACACCGGTGAGGACGCCACCCAGCGAGTGCCCGCCGCACAGCACCTTCTCCTTGCGCAGCTTCTGGCCGGGCAGTTCGGCGGACAGCAGGTCGTACTGGTCGCGTACGGTCTGCTCCAGGCCGACGTCGGCGAGCCAGCCCGTCTGATCGCTCGTCAGAAAGCCGTCGAACTTGCGCCCGTCGACCTGCTTGCCGCCGTAATAGTAGTCAACGGCCTTCGTGGCACTGCCCGTTGCGATCCCGGCGTTGTCCTCAAGGCAGTTGGAGCGCCGGTCCAGCGCCCAGAACTCGATGTGCCGGCCCTGCTCGGCCGCCGCCTTCATCGTGTTCCGGGCCACGCTGTCGAAGGCGCCCGCGCCCTCCAGAATGCCCGGTTGGGCAACCAGAATCCGGTCCGCGTCGGCGGACTTCGACGGCCCCTCCGAGGACCGGTAGCGCAGATACGACAGCCAGTCGCAGCGCGCCGGGTGACTGCCGACCGAGGCCGGCAACGGGATCCGTACCGACACCTCGGTCTCGATGACGTCGGTGACCGGCGACGTGGACTCCACGGCGGTCTCCGTACGACCGGTTGTCCCGTCCGCCGACGGTGCCACGGTCAGCGCCGCCGCGGCGAGCGCTCCGGCGGCCAGTGCACGCGTCCAGGGCCTGTTGCGATGTGTGGCTCCTTTGCTCATGGCCGCACCGTAACCAGTGGTAACTCATCAGCTCTACAACGGAATACGCGCAAGCGACGACGTGCCTTGCGCGGATCCGCACAAGACCGTCGTCCCTCTGGTGGCGAGGGCCGTGCGGCCGGGGGAGACTGCGTCGTATGGCTGTCCGCTGGTATCAAGTCGCCGTACAGGCACACGATCTGCTGTCACTGGCCCGCTTCTGGTGTCAAGTCCTGGACTGGCGCGTGGTGTTCGAGTCAGAGGAGGAGGTCGTCATCGCGTCCGCCCCCGACGCGCTGCCGGGGATCTGCTTCGTGCCGGTCAGCGAACGCAAGACGGCCCAGAACCGGCTGCACATCGACCTCACGCCGGATGACCAGACTGCTGAGGTGCGGCGTCTGCTCGCGCTCGGGGCGAGCCGGGTCGACGTCGGCCAGGGTGAAGACGTGACCTGGACCGTTCTCGCGGATCCCGAGGGCAACGAGTTCTGCGTACTGCGACCGAAGAAGACGCTTCTCGACTGACTCGACTGACTCGACTGACTCGGCTGACTCGGCTGAGCAGTCTTTTCCGGCCCTCCCTCCTTATGTACGGGCGTACGCATCGATGTGTACGCTCGTACGCATGGGATACGCACTGCTTATGGCCGCCATCGCGGCCGAGGTCGCCGCCACGACCTCCATGAAGTACAGCGACGGCTTCAGCAAGCTGTGGCCCACCGTGGGGACCTGGGTCGGTTACGTCATCTCGTTCGTGCTGCTCGCGCAGACGCTGAAGACCCTGTCGGTCGGTACGGCGTACGCGATCTGGGCCGGAGTCGGCACGGCCGCCATCGCGGCGATCGGGATGGTGTTCCTGGGGGAGGGGCTGAACGCGGCGAAGGCGGCCGGGATCGCGTTGATCATCGTCGGGGTCGTGGTGCTGCACCTGGGCGGGGGACACTGATGGGCCGCTCTGCCATGAGGGGGTTGCGCTGATGGTCCGGCGTTACGACCCCGACCGGCGCCGGCGGATCATCGACGCGGCCATCCGGGTCGTGGGTGCCAAGGGCCTGGGCGGGCTGAGTCATCGCTCCGTCGCGGCCGAGGCCGATGTTCCGCTGGGCTCCACCACGTACCACTTCAAGACCCTCGACGAGCTGATGGTCGCCGCACTGCGCCAGGCGAACGAGGGCTTCGCCAAGCTGGTCGTCGCGCGCGGCGCCCTGGAGGACCCGGGGAGCGATGTGGCCGCCGAACTCGCCGGCCTGGTGGGCGAGTGGCTGGCGGGCGACCGTACGGGAGTGGAGCTCGAGTACGAGCTCTACCTCGCCGCCCTCCGTCGCCCCGCCCTGCGCCCCGTAGCCGCCGAATGGTGCCAGGACCTCGCCGACCGCATCGCCCTCCGCACCGACCCGGTCACCGCCCGCGCCCTGGCCGCACTGCTGGACGGCATCTGCCTCCAGGTGCTGCTGACGGGAGTGGAGTACGACGAGGAGTACGCCCGTGACGTGCTGGCCCGCGTGATCCCCTGAGCCTTCCCTGTGCGGGGCGTGTGAGCCGTGAACCTTCCTCGGTCCACCGGGGAACAGGGGGTGACAAGCTCGGCACGACACAGCACGGGGAGGCCTTGTGACGGGACCACCACCGCCACCTGAGGCGCAGGACGAACGGGCGCAGGGCGAACGGGTGCGAGGTGACGACGCGGAGGTCGTCGCCCAGTCGCTGGAGCACCCGGAGCTGTTCGCCCGCCTCTACGACCAGTACGCGCCGGACATCCACCGGTATGTGACCCGGCGTCTCGGGGAAGGCCCCGCCGACGACATCACCGCCGACACCTTCCTCACGGCCTTCCGCATCCGCGCCCGCTACGACCTGACGCGCCCCAACGCGCGCCCCTGGCTGTACGGCATCGCGGGCAACCTCATCGGCAAGCAGCGCCGCGCCGAAGTGCGGGCCCTCAAGGCGCTGGCCCGTACCGGACACGACCCCGTCGCCGCCTCCTGGGTCGAGGACACCGACCGCCGGGTGGCGGCCCAAGCTCCGCTCGCCGGGGCGTTGGCCTCGCTGTCCGCCGGCGACCGACACGTACTGCTGCTCGTGGCCTGGGCGGAGTTGACGTACGCCGAGGTCTCCGAGGCCCTCGGCATCCCTGTCGGCACCGTCCGGTCACGTCTCAACCGCGCCCGCCGCAAGGTCCGTTCGACACTCGGCGCCGATCCCGCGTTCACGCTCGACGCCACGGAGGTGGTCTGACCATGGACGAGATGACAGCGGTCCGTGAACTGCGGGCGGACGCCCCCGCCCCGTCCCGTGCCCGGCTCGCCGAAGGACGCGACCGGCTGCTGCGCGAGGCACGACGCGGTGCTCGCGGCCGCAGGATGCGCGCCGACTGGCGGCTCGCCACGGTCGGGGCCGCGGCGGCGATCACGGCGGCCGCGCTGATCGGCACGCAGGTGGTGGGCGACGACGGACGTACGCAACCGGGCTCCCAGCCGGGCTACACGCTGGAACTCGGCAGCGCGAAGCACCTGCTGAACGAGGCGGCGGACGTGATCGCGGCGCGTCGCCCCGCCACCCCGCGCGATGGCCAGTGGGTCTATCTCAAGTCCGTCGAGACGAACACGACGGACGACGAGCAGCCGGGGCCCCACACGAGCGAGGACTGGATCAAGTACGCCGATCCGTCCATGGAAGACGGGAAGGCGGGCGACGACCACTCGCCCCGCGAGCAGTACGCGTTCCTCAAGAGCCTGCCCGACGATCCGCAGCGGGTACGCGCCGAGGCACGCGCCTTCTTCAACGCCACCGACCCGCAGGAGACCCGTACGCAGCACGAGTACCGGGCACTCAGCGCGCTCATCAGCCGGGCGTATGTGATCGACCCCGAAGGGCTCGCCAAGGTGTACCGGGCCATGGCCACGATCCCCGGTGTACGGGCCGCCCAGGTTCAGGACGTGGAGGGACGCAACGCGATCGCGCTCTATCTGAAGGGCGGCGGTATGGACGGAGGCCGCAACGAGACGCTGCTCGACCCGACGACGTACCTCGCCAGCGGCTACCGCTTCCTCGAGGGCGAGGACCAGGTCATCATCAGCGGCGCGCGGCTCGCCATGGGGCTGGTCGACAAGAAGGGCGAGCGCCCTTGACCGGCGGCTGAGGGGAGCGGAGCGGTGCGCCCGGCACGTGAGATGCCGGGCGCACCGGTTCGACCCTGGTGGCCCCGGCCGGTTAGGTTTCCCTCATGACCGACACGACTGCTTCTCGCACCACCGGCGCTGTCGCCGCCGGCCTCGCCACGGTCGCCGCCGACGGCACCGTTCTCGACACCTGGTTCCCCGCGCCGGAGCTCGTCGCCGACCCCGGCCCGTCCGGTACGGAGCGGCTGTCCGCCGAGAGGGCCGCCGAGCTGCTCGGCGGAGGCGCGACCGCGGCGGTCGGCCCGGACGCCCGCCGGGGCGTCGAGGTGGTCGCGGTCCGTACGGTCATCGCCTCGCTCGACGAGAAGCCCCTCGACGCGCATGACGTGTACCTGCGCCTCCACCTGCTCTCGCACCGCCTGGTGCAGCCGCACGGCCAGAGCCTGGACGGCATCTTCGGGCACCTCGCCAACGTCGCCTGGACCTCGCTCGGCCCGGTCGCCGTCGACGACCTCGAGAAGGTCCGGCTGAACGCCCGCGCTGAGGGCCTCCACCTTGGGGTGACGTCGGTCGACAAGTTCCCGCGCATGACGGACTACGTGGCTCCCAAGGGCGTACGCATCGCCGACGCCGACCGGGTCCGGCTCGGCGCGCACCTCGCCGAGGGCACCACGGTCATGCACGAGGGCTTCGTGAACTTCAACGCCGGCACGCTCGGCACGTCGATGGTCGAGGGCCGCATCTCCGCCGGTGTCGTGGTCGGCAACGGTTCGGACATCGGCGGCGGCGCCTCCACCATGGGCACCCTCTCCGGCGGCGGCAATGTCCGCATCACGATCGGCGAGCGCTGCCTCGTCGGCGCCGAGGCGGGCGTCGGGATCGCGCTGGGCGACGAGTGCGTGGTCGAGGCGGGCCTGTACGTCACCGCCGGCACCCGCGTCACGATGCCCGACGGCCAGATCGTCAAGGCCCGCGAACTCTCCGGCGCCTCGAACATCCTCTTCCGCCGCAACTCGGTCAGCGGCACGGTGGAGGCGCGGCCGAACAATGCGGCGTGGGGCGGGCTGAACGACATCCTGCACAGCCACAACTGACGTACGTATGCGTGCCGAGCGCCCTCCCGCCGACCGCGGGAGGGCGCTCGGCTGTGCGGAGGCGGGAACTTTCCTTGTAGCGCAGGCATAGCGGGAGCAGGCCGCGCGCGTCACAAGGAATGCAAAGCGGGGGAGGCCCGCCGGGGAAGAGAAGGTGACGATGGATGCCCAAGGGCAGGAGCGCTTCCGGGAGTTCGTGGAGAACCGGTCGTCGGCGTTGCTGAAGACCGCCGTCCTGCTCAGCGGCGGAGACCGGCACGCCGCCGAGGATCTCCTGCAGAACGCGCTGATCAAGGCCGCGGGCCGGTGGCAGCGGATCGACGAGCCGGAGGCATACGTACGGCGGATCCTGTACCGGCAGCAGGTGAGCCGGTGGCGGCTGAAGTGGCGAAGACGGGAGCTGACGGTCGCCGAGCCGCCCGAGGGTACGGGCGGCGGTGACGCCGCCTCCGCCGCCGAGCTGCGCATCGTCATGCGCGGGGCACTGGCACGGCTGACCCCGCGGCAGCGGACCGTGCTCGTGCTGCGGTACTTCGAGGATCTGCCGGAGGCCGACGTGGCCCGCATCCTCGGCTGCTCCGTCGGGACCGTGCGCTCCACCACGCACCGCTCGCTTGCCCGGCTGCGCGCCCTCGCGCCCGAACTGGCCGCACTCGGCCTCGCCGACGCCGAGCAGCCCCCCTCCCGTGACTACTCCCCCGTGGAGGTACGCCCATGAATGTCGACGACCTGGTGCGTGAATCCCTGCGGGAACAGGCCACCGAACAGCCGCCTCTGGGCCCGGGCTTCGCAGACCGCGTCCTGACCGTCCGGCGCCGCCGCACCCGTACGCTCGCGTCCGTCGCGGCGGCCACCGCCGCCGCGGTCGCCGTCGCGGTGGCCGTGCCTCTGGCGACTGGGGGCGAGGAGGACGTACGGCCCGCGAGCCAGATGAACAAGAGCGACATCATCGGCCACCCCAACCAGTCGCCGCCGCGCGATCTGATCGCAGCCGGGGACACGGTGCTGTCCGCCTTCTGGGTCTACAAGAACGTCAAGCAGCCCAACGGCGACACCATCTTCACCCGTACTTACGGTCTGCTGGACCAGAAGACCGGCAAGTACGTGAAGACCAAGAAGTGGGCCTTCCTGGACATCGCACCGGGCTCACGGACGGCCGCCGTGCTGGAAGGCGAGCTGCCCGCCCGGCGTATCGGGCTGCTCGATCTGATCAGCGGCAAGGTGGAGCGCTGGATTCCGGTGGACCGCGGTGTCGGTGGTGTCGCCTTCTCTCCGGACGGCGAGAAGCTGGTCGCGACGACCTACAGCAGGAACCCCGACCGTAACTCCGCCGACCACCCCCAGAACGTGGACGGCAAGGAGGTTCCGGGACCCGTGCAGAGCCGGACCGGATTCGCCGTCGTGGATGTGGACTCGGGCACGTCGGAATGGCACAAGGCGCCGGACAAGCCGGACGAGTTCGGCTGGTTCGGGAACCCCCGCGAGGACTTCGACTGGAGCCATGACGGCAAGCTCGTCTACGCGCACAGGGCGATGGAGCCGTACCGTGAGTACTACGACCTGAACGGCGACGAGGCGGACTGGCCGGCGAACGAGAAGTCCCTCGGCTACGCCGAGGCGGGCCTCTCGCCGGACGGCAAGCTCGCGGCGGGGGAGTTCGCCGGCCGGGGACCGAAGGAGATCGCCTCCGCGATCAACGACGCGAAGACCGGCAAGCGGGTCACTACGGTGCCGGTCCAGCAACTCCTCGCCTGGGCCGACAACAAGCGGCTCATCGCCTGGGGCTGCGATCCCGAGAAGTGCAGCGGCACGGGGGAGTTCCGCAACCAGCTGCTGTTGGTGACCGTCGGCACGAACAAGGTCGTCCCGCTGAGCGACTTCCGCAAGGCGAGCGCCGACTACCCGGGCCGGTGGGACCCGTTGTTCAGCTCGCGCTGACCAGCGCTGATCAGTTCCTCGTACGCCGCCAGCAGCCCGTCGACCGTCTCGCGGTCGGCGGGCCGCAGCGGTCCGCGTACCGGACCGGCGGGCAGGCCGAGTGCGCCGAGCAGGGCCTTCGCCGTGACCGTGCCGGGGAGGCCGGACGCCATCATCAGCTCGATGAGGGGGATGGCCCGGCGCTGTAGGCGGGCGGCCTCCCCGGACTCTCCGGCGTCGAACGCGTCCAGGATTGCCCGGAGTTGGCGGGGTGCGGCGTTGGCGACGGTGCTGATGTAGCCGGTGCCGCCCACCGCGTACAGAGGGAGGATGAACTCCTCGCAGCCCGTGTAGTACGCGAGGTCCGTGGCGGCCAGTACCTTCTGGGTGCCGAGGAGGTCGTACGCGCAGTCCTTGACCGCCACGATCCGTGGATGTGCGGCGAGGCGCAGCATGGTCTCCGGTTCGATGCGGGTGGCCGTGCGGCCTGGGATGTCGTACAGCGCGAGCGGCAGTCCGGACGCGTCCGCGATCTCCCGGAAGTGGGCATCGAGGGCGTCCTGGGGCGGCTTGCTGTAGTAGGGCGAGACCACCAACAGGCCGTCCGCGCCCGCCTTTTCGGCCTCCTGGGCCAGCTCGATCGTGTGCCGTGTGTCGGAGGTCCCGACGCCCGCCACCACGGCGGCGCGCCCGCCGACCGCCTCGGCCACGGCCCGTACGAGCGCGGACTTCTCGGTGTCCGTCGTGGTCGGCGACTCCCCGGTCGTCCCCGACAGCACAAGACCCTCGCACCCGTCCGCGACCAGCCGCTCGGCCAGCGCCTGTGCACCGTCCAGATCGAGGAGCCCTTCCTCGGTGAAGGGCGTGATCATCGCGCACAGGGCGCGGCCGAAGGGCGGTGCGGAGGGTGTGGTCATGTCCGTAGTGTCGGCACACCGACGTTGAAGCTCCACTTAATTCTGCTACGAGATATCCGTAAGGAATGCTGCGCCGTGGCCGAACTCGAGCGGGCGGGCGTGGTCTAGGAACTCGGCGGTGTTTGGGTCACCATGGCGAGGACGGCAGTTGGTGATCGGTCACGGGAGGCGTTATGAGGCTGGGTAAGGCGCTCGCCACCGGAGTCGCGGAGGAGCAGCCGCGCGTGGACGAGGACGAGCTTCAACTCGTTGAGGAGATCGCGGAGTTGGAGCCCGCCGTCGAAGAGGTTCCGGTCGCGCGATGAAGTGGCGGCTCCCCGAGGAACGTCCGGCGGAGCCGCCCACCGGATTCAAGATCGCCCACCCGATGCTGTCGCAGGACGGCAGCCGGGCCGGGTTCACCGGTGTGTCGCTGGGCGGCGCGCTGCCGTACGAGGTGCTCGACGAGGCCCATTGCGTCTACGGGCTGCGGCACCGGGCACCGCATCGCCGCTGCGACTGCGGCTTCCACTGCGTGCACGACCGCACGGCGGCTGAGGCCATGCTGTGCACCGCCGAGCACCGGACCGCCGTACTCCTCGAGGTGTCGGTCCTCGGCGCGTACCTCCGCTTCGAGCTCGGGTTCCGTTACGCGCGGCAGCGGGTGCGTACCGCCACGGTCGGCCCCTGTAGCTGCGGCTCCGTGGCCGTGGCGCTGGCCGACGCCGGATGGGGCAGGCCCGGCTGGCGGGCCCTCGCGGCGAGCTGCGCCGGATGCGTACGCGGCCGTCCGTCCGTATCCCTCGCGACCTTCGCGCGGCTGGGCGGCGAAGGGCTGCGGGTACGGGCCGTACGGGCCGGCGGAGGTGCCGCACCGTCCGGCGGCGACCTGCCCGAGGGGCTGGGCGTGTCCGAGCTGGTCGCCGAGGCCGCGCTGCTGCAGGCGCGCCTCGACTGGTTCCAGACCCAGCTGGCGCGGCTGGGAGAACCAGGCGAGCGCGGAACTGGGCAGGGGTAGCGGCGGCCCGTCGGGGTACTCGGGCGGCGTCCCGAGACGAGAGGAGGCGGGGCGCCGTGACCGAGACCCTGCAGCGGCGGCCGGAGGAACACCACTCGGTGGGTGACCTCGTCGGACAGGCCACCGAACAGCTCTCCGCACTCGTACGGCAGGAAGTACAGCTCGCGAAAGAGGAGTTGACGCAGAAGGGCAAGCGCGCGGGACGTGGCGGCGGGCTCCTCGGCGCGGCGGGCGCCATCGCGTACGTCGGCCTGATCGCGCTGGCCGGCACGGGCACCGCCGCACTGGCCCTGGAACTGCCCGTGTGGGCGTCGGCGCTCATCATCACGGCCGTGCTCTTCACGATCGCGGCCGTCCTGGGCCTCATCGGCCGCGCACAACTGCGCCGCGCCACGCCGCCCCTGCCCGCGGAGACCCTTGAAAGCGTCCGGGCCGACGTCGACGAAATCAAGGAAAGGGCTCAGCGATGAAGGAGAGGAAGAACAAGAACGGCTCCGAGGCCGCCGAAGCCGCTGGGGCGGCCGGGGCCGCTGCGGTCGGCGCAACCGGGGCCACCGGTGCCGCCGGGGCCGGGGAGTCCACGGAGTCCGCCGCGCCCGAAGGTGCCGAGAAGGCGGGCCGTGGGGCCAAGGGCCCGGACGAGCTGCGACAGCAGATCGCTCAGACCCGTGCGCAACTGGGCGACACCGTAGAGGAGTTGGCCGCCAAGGCGGATGTGCGCGGGCGCGCGCGTGCGGGAGGCGCCAAGCTCAGGAGCAAGGCCTCCGGCGCGGGGCATGCCGTGCAGGACAAGGCGGCCCACGCCGGGCACGCCGTACAGGACAAGGCGGCCCACGCCGGGCATGCCGTACAGGCGAACGTGCCGCAGCCCGTACGCGACGCCGCCACAGCGGTCGGCCAGGCCGGGCGGCGACACCCCAGGTCGCTGCTGATCGGCGGAGCGGGAGCTGCGATCGTGGCGGCGCTTCTGCGGCGTCAGTCCCACGGCCACCGCTACATCACCGGCCACCGCTATGTCGTGGGCAGCCGCCGGATGCCCGGCTTCGGCCGCATCGGCTTCGTCGGCCGTTACAGGGGCCTGGGCCGCATGGGCTTCCAGCGCACGAGGGGGCTCGGCGGTCTGCGCCGGACGAGGGGCCTCGGCGGTATCCGTCTCCGCGGCACCAGGGGGTTCCGCCGCACCGGCTTCCGCGGCACGACGGGCCTCGACCGCTTGGGCCTCCGTCGCACCACGGGGCTTCGCCGCGTCGGTCTCCGCCGCACGAGCGGCCTCCGCTTCCGCCGCGCGTCCGGCCTCGGTCGTGCCACTGACGACCTCCGCCACGCTGTAGGCCGTCACTGACCCCGGAGCCGCTACAACAGCACAGTCACCGTGTCGCCGCCCTCTGGCCTTGACCTGAACTTTGGTTGAGGTCAGAGGGTGGGTGGTGCTCGCACCAAAGCACCGAACACTGGAGGCTGTGATGACGCGCCGTACCGACGCGCACCCCGACCTGACCCGCCCCGAGGTGGAAGCCCCGTTCTTCAGCACCTGGCGGGTGGGGACGCCCGAGCGCCAGAAGGAGACGGTCGAAGCGATCGCCGCCACCTGGGAGAGCAGGCCCTGGCCGACCCAGGGCCTGCTCGGCTATTACGTCTACACCGGGCACAACGGCACGACCCTGCTGCACCACTCGCAGTGGGCTGACGAGCAGGCGTACGAGGCGTTCACGAAGGTGCACCGGCAAGAGCGCGTCGACGAGATCGACACCGCAGTGCCCGGCATCGAGCGGGTGGCCCTCGGACGGTACCGGCACTACCGCAGCCTCACCCGTCCCGAGGCGGAGCCGCGGGTGCCGGGCTGCATCGTGATCGTCGACGTCGAGTTCGACGGGCCCGATCCGGCGCGGCAGCGTGCCTGGGTGGACGCCGTGTTCGAGGCCCTGGAGAGCGAGCCGAACCAGCACCCCGGCGGGATCTCCGCCCACTTCCACCTGAGCACCGACGGCACGAGGGTCCTCAACTACGCGGAGTGGGAGAGCGCGCAGGCCCATATCGATGCCCTGGCCGCCCCCGGCGAGGGCATCGGCTCGGCCACCGAGCTGTGGAAGCGCGTACAGACCTGGCCGGGGCTGACGGAGAACGGCGGCGTGAACCGCTACGAGTACGCCCTGGGACTCGTCCCGGAGTGACCCGTACACGCGAGACACACGAGGCCGAATTCCGGCGCGTATAGCGGACGGGCCCGGCCCCCCGGACGACGGGGCCGGGCTCGTCCGCGCACAGGGACTACGGCCTGAACCGGAGCACCTGCGGGTCGTGGTCGCTGATCTGGTCGGCGAACTCCGCGTTGATGTGCACGCTGTCGTAGCCGAAGTCGCGGTACTTACGGATCGACGGGCTGATCAGGATCTGGTCGAGGACCTGGCTGTTGCCCTGGAAGTCGTAGCTGTAACGCTCGCTCTTCGGCAGGGACTTGATGGCCGAGTAGAGGGCGCCGTTGTCCTCAAGGAGCTTCGTCGTCTGCGAGAACTCGAAGTCGTTGATGTCGCCGAGCGTGACGACGTTGGCGTTCCTCTGCTTCGCCAGGATGTCCTTGACGAAGGCGTTCACCGACTTCGCCTGGAGGTGGCGCTGGGTCTCAGAGGAGCGGACCGGCGGCTGGAACTGGGAGTGCAGTGCCTGGTCACCGCCCTTCGACGCGAAGTGGTTCGCGATCACGAACACGGTCTTGCCGCGGAAGACGAACTCGCCCGCGAGCGGCTTGCGGCTGTCCTCCCACGCCTCGCCGGCCGGATCGATGCGCCCCGGGGACACGGTCAGCTGCGCCTTGCCATACGCCTTCGTGACGCCCACGGCCGTCGTCGCGTCGCCGCCCGCACGGTCGGTGAAGGAGACGCGCGCCGGATTGAAGAGGAACACGTTGCGTATGTTGCCGCCCGGCTGGCCGCCGTCCGCGAGATCGACCGGGTCGATGGACCGCCAGTCGTACGCAGGGCCGCCCGCGGCCTTGATCGCGTCGATGAGCTTGCGCATCGTCTCGTCGGCGGCGACCGTGCCGTCGTTCTTCGCGCCGTTGTTGTCCTGGATCTCCTCCAGGGACACGATGTCGGGCGACTGCAGGTTCTTCACGATCGCGGCGGCGTGGTCGGCGAAGGAGTCGTCCGTCGGGTCGAGGTTCTCGACGTTGTACGTCGCCACCGCCAGCTCGCTCCGCGACTGCTTACGGGTCGTTTCGCGCTCAAGGCCGCCCTCGGCGACCGTGCCCAGGGTGCGGGCGGTCAGCGTGTAGCCGCCGAACTGGGTGTAGTCGAGCGGGCCCTCGGTGGCGCCCTTCAGGGTGTCGCCGACGTTCGCCGTCGGGAACGGCTGTGTGGCGGTCGGGATCAGCGACTGGATCTGCAGCCGGCCGGTGTTCTGCGCGTCGTACGAGCCGTAGACGGTGCCGCCGCGGCGAGTCGGGTTCTCCCACGGCTTCACCGTCACCCACAGCTCGGAGAACGGGTCGGTGGCGGTGACCACGCGCGACGAGCCGATCTTGACGTTCATGCCCTCCAGCGACTCGTAGAAGTCGAGGGCGTACTTTCGCGGCTGGAGCGCCAGTCCGTTGACCGAACCGTTCGCGCCCTTGTCGCCGGTCGGCGCGTACGCGCGCGGTACCGAATGACCGCTGATGGTCGTGGCCGCCGGAAGTGCGTTGCCGCTCGACTCCACGGTCACCGTCGGCCTGGTGATCTGCGTGAGCGACTGGTTGCCCGAGGACGCACCGCCCGGCACGAACTCCGTGACGGTGCCCGAGACCTTCACCGAGTCCCCGACGGCGACCTTCGGCGTGGAGCTGGTGAAGACGAAGATGCCTTCGCTGGTGGCCGGGTTCTTGTCCGCGGACGGGTCCTGGATCCAGAAGCCACGGGACGAACCGTAGGTCCGTACGCCCGTCACGATGCCGGTCACCTCCGTGACCTGCTGACCCGCGAGCGGGGAGGTCCGGGTGCTGCCCTGGATGTCGTGGACGGCTACGGCCTCCGCCTGGGCGGAGCCGGTGAACACCACGGCGGAGACGGTGGAACAGACGGCGGCGACGGTGAGCGCGGCTATGCGCGCGGAAGTCTTGCTCGGCAACGGAATCCCTCCGGGGACTTACATGAGCGCCGGGACGAGGGTGGTGCAAGGGACTGGACGCGGGTGGTGCAAGGGACTGGTGGAACCAGTGGAGTCTGTGGAGCCCTTGAGCTCTACGCGCGTCAATCTCGTGTGTGGCAAGGTGACTTGTCAAGGTTTCAGCCATGTACGGGTTCTGACAGGTTCATGAACTAGGCCGAGTGGGTTGAAATCCGTCTAGGCTGCGGTCAAGGGGCGGCGGTCGGCGTACGACGTCCGGACGGCCGCCCGACCCCACGCATGTGTGCACGTCTGTACGTCCGAGGAGAGAACCAGCCGATGTCAGACAGCTCCACCCTGCCGCCGGTGCGGCTGACGTCCGAAGCGGAGCTCGCGCGGGACGCGCTCGCCACCCCGCTGCTCTCCCGTGCCGTCCGCCTCGCCCGCTGGGCCGGCCCGGACATCCGGGTCGGAGCCGGCGGCGAACTCGTCGAGGAGCAACTGCCGGACGCCGCCGCGGAACTCGGCCTCGAGGGCGAGGACGCCGCCGCTCTCGCGAGCGAAGCCTGGCGGGTCGCCGTGGACACCGGGCTCGTCGCCGTGATGGACGAGGAGGAGGGGACGGTCGACAAGGGCGCCGAACTGGAACTGGTCACCTCCGGTGCGCCGGCCGACGTACTGGCCCTGTGGCTCGGAGCCCTGGACACGGTGCTCGCCGACGCCAGCGTGCCCGACCTCGACGACATCATGACCGCCGTGGACGAGGACGGCGAGATCGACTTCTCCGCCCTGGACTGGGACCCGGACGCGGAGGCCGACTTCCTCGACGGAGTGCTCGGCAACCTCTACCTGCTGACCGTCAGCGAGGACGGACCCGGCGACAGCCCCGTGCCGCTGCCCGCGCTCGCCGCCTCGGCGATCGTGCCGGATGACATGGCGGAGCCCACGAACGACGTCCTGGAGCAGGTGTCGGACGTGATGATGCGGCTCGACGACCAGTTCCGGCTCCTGGAGCCGGCCGGTCTCGTCGATTTTCAGCCCGTCGACGAGGCCCTGATGACCGACCCCGAGGAGGAGCCCGCGGCGCCGTCGGACGAGACGGACATCTCGCGGTACGGAATGGTGCGGCTCACCCCGCTTGGCCTCTACGGCATCCGCACCCGGCTCCAGGAGGGCGGTCTCTCCGCCCCGGCGGTCGGCGACCTCGCGGACAAGGGGGCGGACGCCCTGCTCGAGGGCACCGCCGCGTTCCCGCCCGCGGCGGCACAGGCCGAGACCGAGCAGTGGCTGGCCCGGCGTGAACCCCTCGCCGCGGCACGGGAGTTGCTGACCGCGGCCCGCGGCTCCGACCCGGGCGCACCGCTGCGCAGGCTGCTCTGCCAGCAGGCCCTGTCGCTCGTCGGGTCGGAGGCCGCGCAGGCCCTGCGCGAAGTGCTCGACGACCCCGAACTGGGCGGCCTCGCCCGGGTGTGGCTCACCGAACGCGGCGCCCCCGACGTGCCCGCACCCTCCGAAGAGATGGTCTTCTGGCTGACCGTCGACACGATCGCCGCACAGCTGGCGGCGGAGGGCAACTCCGAGGAACTCCAGGCCCTGGTGCAGGGGCTCGCGGCCCAGCACAGCAGCTTCTTCGCCGCCGCCTGGCGCGTCGACCACCCGGCCACGCCGGACGTCCTGGAGGCCATGGGACGGCTCCACCCGGACAAGAAGGTCGCCAAGGAGGCCCGTAAGGCGGCGTTCAAGGCGCGGTCGCAGCAAGGGGGTTGAGCGCTGAGCGCTGTAGGGGGCTGAGTTCGGGGACGCGGGCTTACGGGCCCTTGTGTGACTGTTCCTGCTCCGTCTCGCCCTTTGCCTCGTTTTCCGGCTGGTCCTGCGTCTCGCCATCGCCCATCGGCAGCACGCGTACGGGTACGCCCTCCAGCTCGTCCGGAATCACGTCCTCCGGCCGGAGGTGGTCGCGGGGCACCTCGTGGGTGACAAAGACGACGATCACGTCCTCGCCCGAGTCCTCGTCCTGTCCGATGCCGACCCCGGTCACATGAGCCAGCCTCATCAGCCGGTCCTCATGGAGGCGGCGCGCCTGACGTGCGTCCACTCCGGCTCGCCTCCCATGGGTGCGTACGGATGGTTGCTGTTGGGTCGTGCGGACGGTTGCTGTCTATTTTACGAAGATTCTTCCGATCATTCGTTCGCACGCCGGAATTAGTGGGCCGTATGGGTGGGTCCTTGGCCCTTCGGTTGTCGGTCCCCGTTCAGCCAGTGTTCAGGCGCAGGCGGAACGGTATGGCCAAAGGTCGACAATCGGCCACCCTCCACGGTCCCACTCCACCGTCACAGGAGAACAGACAGCATGTCGCTCACCCGTAGGGACTTCGCCAGACGATCCGCGATCACCGGTGCCGGTGTCGCCCTGGTCGGCAGCGTCGGCGCCTTCGCCACCGCGCCCGGCGCCCTCGCGACCCAGGACACCGAGACCATGGGGGACGACGCGGAATCCGCGGACGACGCGGAACGCCGAGGCGGCGGCGTCGGCTACGGCCCGCTCCTCCCCGACCCCAAGGGCATCCTCGCGCTGCCCGCCGGATTCTCGTACCGCGTCCTCACCCACAGCGGCAAGACCAAGCTGGAGTCCGGCGAGACCACCCCGTCCAACCACGACGGCACGGCCGCCTTCCGCGGCCCGCGCGGCACGACCCTCCTCGTCAACAACCACGAGCTCAAGGGCCCGCGCGCCAACTGGGACCACCCCGTGCCCCTCACCAAGGGTCTCGTCTACGACCCGGCCGCGTCCGGCGGCTGCACGGTCGTCGAGGTGCGCCCCGACGGCCAGGTCGCCGAGTGGGTCGGCATCGCCGGCACCTCCACCAACTGCGCGGGCGGCAGCACCCCTTGGGGCACCTGGCTCACCTGCGAGGAGAACTCCGACCGCGCCGGCGAGAACGGCATGACCAAGGACCACGGGTACGTCTTCGAGGTCGACCCCGCCGACCGCCGTGCCAACCGCGACCCCAAGCCCTTGAAGTTCTTCGGCCGTTACGACCACGAGGCCGTCGTCATCGACCCCAAGCGCGGCCACGCCTACCTCACCGAGGACGACGACGAGCCCAACGGCCTCTTCTTCCGCTGGGTCCCGCCGAAGGGATTCACCTACGGCCGCGGCAAGTTCCGCACCCTCGCCGACGACGCCGGCGTCCTGCAGGCCCCCAAGTGCTATGACTCCGGCGGCCGTTACGTGGACGACCTGTCCCGCGCCACGAAGATCGGCACCGTGTACGGGGTCGACTGGGTGGACGTACCCGACCGCGACGCCAAGACGGTCGCGGTGCGCAAGCAGTTCGACGAGGGCGAGGTCACCCGCGCCCGCAAGCTCGAAGGCATGTGGTGGGGCGACGGCGGCGCGTACATCGTCTCCTCGTACGCCCGTGACGAGAGCCCCGTCCAGCACGACGGCCAGGTCTGGTTCTACGACCCCAGGCGCCGCACGCTCACCCTCAAGGTCCTCCTCGGCGTGAACCCCGACCCCTCCAAGGACGGCGCCTTCGACGGCCCCGACAACATCACCGTCTCCCCCTACGGCGGCATCATCCTCGCCGAGGACGGCGAGGGCGTCTCGCACCTCTTCGGCGCGACGGACAGCGGCCGTACGTACCCCATCGCCCGCAACGACCTCAACGTAGGCACCGAAGAGGAGCCGGAATACAGCGAGTTCGCCGGCGTCACCTTCTCGCCCGACGGAAAGACCCTTTACGCCAACATCCAGGACCCGGGCATTCTGCTCGCGATCACGGGGCCCTGGAAGCGTCAGAAGCGATAGAACGCAAGGTCACTCGTATGGGTGGGTCTGTCCGATTCGGCGGACGGTTGACGGCGCGGGACATAGCGTTCCGGCATGTCCAAGTTGTGCGAACAGTGCGGCACTCCGGTGAAGGAAAAACGCAGGCGCTACTGCAGCAACCGCTGCAGTCTCCAGGGGACGGCGCGACAGCGCGCTGAGTCACACCGGAAGCCCAAGCCGCCATGTCCTCAGTGTGGCAAGCCCATCCTGACCCGCGGCGCGGTCCACTGCAGCCGGGACTGCGCCAACGTGACCCGTCGGCACGAGGCGGAGGCACGTCGTGGGGAGCCCCCGCCGTGCCTCCGTTGCGGGACAACAGAGCGGCGCCCCCGCTGTGTCGGCCCGTACTGCTCGTGGGAGTGCTTCAACGATGACCGCTACGAGCGCACAGGCACGTTCGCGCGATGGTTCGCTGCGTGGCAAGCGGGCGAGGTCAGCGGCACGAGGGATAACGGCCAGCCGGACTGGAGGGTGCGCCAAGGGCTCGTCCTCCTCAGGGGGCAGCGCTGTGAGAAGTGCGGGTGGGCCGAAGTCAACCCTGTCTCAGGGCGGATTCCTCTGCACGTCGACCACATTGACGGCGACCGTACGAAGAATCGTCCGGAAGACCTACGCCTACTGTGCCCGAACTGCCATGCGCTGACGCCTAATTACCAGCACCTGAACAACCCCCGTGTCCAGCCGGTGCGCCAGAAGCAGAGCCGCCGCTACCAAGAGGTCTGGCTCGGCCAGCGTACGGCCGAGCCATCCCGAAGCCCGTGAAGCGCGGCGTCGCCGACGCCGTACGCCGCCTCTACAGCGCCAAGTCGCTCCTGAAGTACGACACGGCGTCCAAGGGCTACCGCTTCGGCGACATCCTGAACCTGGTGCACGCCGCGCCGGACCCTCAGAAGCCGTGGCAGGGCGACCTGTTCCAGTACGCCCTCGACCGCCGGCACCACCCGGAGACGGCAGTGGTGCCCAAGTCGCTGCCCGTACTGGCGGCCCACCGTGACCTGATGGCACTGCGGCCCGCCAAGCGGCGCAGGGTCGTGACCGGTGCGGGCGGCGCGCAGCGTCTCGCGGACGCGGGCATCACGTGGGAGGCGCTGGCCGGCTGGCTCCAGGGTCCGATGGACAAGGCGGCCTGGGAGGCCGTGATCCCGTCCATGGGCGCGATGGCGCTGGTCCGCAACCTGCGGAACTTCGACGAGGCCGGGGTCTCGGACGAGGTGGCGGCCCAGGTCGCCGCCAAGATCAGCGACCCGGCGGAGGTGGCGCGCTCGCGGCAGTTCCCGTTCCGCTACCTCGCCGCGTACCAGCACGCGCCGTCGCTGCGCTGGTCGTACCCGCTGGAGCAGGCGCTCGGTCACTCGCTGGCCAACGTGCCCGCCCTGCCGGGCCGCACGCTGGTGCTCGTCGACCGCTCGGGCTCGATGTTCTGGTCGCGGCTGTCCGACCGCTCGGAGCTGAACCGGGCGGACGCCGCGGCGATCTTCGGCACGGCGCTCGCGCTGCGGGCGGCGGACGCGGATCTCGTCGAGTTCGGCACGAGCAGCAACCGGGTGCGGTTCCGTAAGGGCGAGTCCGTGCTGAAGGTGCTCGACCGCTTCGGCGACCTCGGCGGCACCAACACCACCGAGGCCGTGCGCAAGCACTACAAGAAGCACGACCGCGTACTGATCGTCACGGACGAGCAGGCCGCGTACAGCAACCACGGCGACCCGACCGAGCAGGTACCGGCGAAGATCCCGGTCTACACCTGGAACCTGGCCGGCTACCAGGCGGGCCACGGCCCGTCCGGAAAGGGCAACCGCCACGTGTTCGGCGGCCTGTCGGACGCGGCGTTCCGGATGGTGCCGCTGCTCGAGTCGGCGCGGGATGCTGACTGGCCTTGGATGGCCTGAGCGGCGGTAGGGGTGTGGCCCGCACTTCGGTGCGGGCCACACGCTTGTGCGGGGCTGCGTGTGCCGCCTCACACGGGCATCGAAAGTTCGGCAAAGCAACTTCTGGCCAAGTACGTCAAGCAGCCTGGCGGCGGGCGCTCGGCGTCTTCCCTGGCAGGTCAACAGCAGGAAGGGACGTGAGAGACGCATGAGCGAGCACGGATTCGATCTGCCGCCAAAAGCCCAGCCGGATGTCATCGCCCGGCGCAACGCACTGGCCGATCATGTCTGCCACGTACTGGCCCAGGCTGGGATTCCCGTTCACCGGATCGTCCTTGGCGGCGAGTCCGAAGACAGGCCTGGGGCGGAGGTTCATGTGGACCCTCTGGCCGACGGCGGGGTGCTGGTGGAATGGAACACGGGGCCAGAGCTGACAGCTGCCGCTCTGAACATTCCGCCGGGGGAACTTGATCCTTCGAATCTGCCCTACGCGATTCGCCATTACGAAACCGTCCATACCTGTATGCGGGCCGCCCTTCTGGGAATCCTCGCCTCGGCGCGGTTCCACGTCGAAGAAGCAGATGGGCACACCTACGGGACTGCGGTTCACGTATGGGGCTTCCGGCCCTGATCCCACCCGGTCAGGCCTCGTCGGCGCCGAGCCCTACAGCGTCGACGAGGCCTGCGCACCTAAGGGCCCGTAAAGAATCAACACGTTGCTTCCCGGTCTTGCTGTCGTTGGTGTGGTATGCCCATATCGAACGAGGTTCGTGACCAACTTGCCCTGAAACTCGGGGTGTTGTTGCCTCATCTGAATGAGCGGCAGCAGCGGCTGGCGCTGGCCGCCGAGGCCCGGCTGCTGGGGCACGGCGGGGTTCGGGCCGTCGCCCATGCCGCAGGGGTGAGCGAAACGACGGTGCGCAAGGGGGTCTTCGAGCTGGAGGGCGGTGAGGACCCATTGCCCGATGGCCGGGTGCGCCGGGCCGGCGGCGGTCGCAAGAGCGCCGAGGAGCTTGACCCGCTGCTCGTTCCGGCGTTGCTGGCGCTGGTCGAGCCGGATGAGCGGGGCGATCCGATGTCGCCGCTGCGGTGGACGACCAGGTCGCTGCGGTCTCTGGCCGGGGAGCTGACGAGGCAGGGCCGTACCGCCTCGGCGCCGACCGTGGGCAGGCTGCTGCGGGAGAACGGTTTCAGTCTGCAGGCCAATGCCAAGACCCTTGAAGGCGTTCAACACGCCGACCGCGACGCGCAGTTTCAGTACATCAACGGCCAGGTCAAGGACCATCAGGCGGACGGCGAGCCGGTGGTCAGCGTGGACACGAAAAAGAAGGAAATCGTCGGGGAGTTCAAGAACGCGGGACGTCAATGGCGGCCGGCCGGTGAGCCCGTGCGGGTTGATGTCCATGACTTCCCCGGTGATGCACTGGGCAAGGCCCTGCCCTACGGCATCTACGACCTGGCGGCGAACACCGGCTGGGTGAACGTCGGTACGGATCACGACACCGCAGCCTTCGCGGTCGAATCGATCCGCCGTTGGTGGAACGGGCAAGGAAGCCTCGATTATCCGCAGGCCAGACGTCTACTGATCACTGCCGATGCCGGCGGCTCCAACGGCTATCGCACCCGGGCCTTCAAGACCGAGCTGGCCGCGTTCGCCGCCCGGACCGGCCTGGCCGTCACGGTCTGCCACATGCCGCCGGGCACATCGAAGTGGAACAAGGTGGAGCATCGGCTGTTCTCCGCGATCACCATGACCTGGCGCGGCAGACCGCTGAACAGCCACGAAGTCGTCGTGCAATCCATCGCCGCGACCACCACCCGCACCGGCCTCACCGTCCACGCGGAACTCGACACCGGCGCCTATCCCATCGGTGTGAAGGTCAGCGATGCCGAGCTGAACGCAGTGCCGGTCACCGGACATGCCTTTCACGGCGAATGGAACTACACCGTGCACCCGCACCCCGCCAGCCCGGCAGGCCCCACCGGACCAACACCCGGGCCGACGGCAGTCTTCGACCGCAGAGCTCTGTCACATCCCGCGCTGACCGGTATGACCTGCGCTGCACTGACCGAGCTGACCGAGCTGACCGAGCTGACCGAGCTGACCGAGACCCTGACCGCCGACTGGCAGACGCTGCAGAGACAGGACCCCGCCGCCCGACGCGACGGCGGCGAGCGACGCCGGGCTCCGGGCGGCGGCCGCAAAGCCAAACTCGACCTGGCCGACCGCGTCCTGGCCACCGTGCTGCAACACAACCTCGCCCTGCCGCCTACCGTGCTGGCCCACCTCTTCGCCGTCAGCAAGGACACCATCCGCCACACCACCAGCGAGATCCGGCGACTGATGGACCAGCACTCACACACACCCCGACCCCCAGCAGCACACCTCAACACCGTGGCCGGACTCCTCGTCCACGCCGCCGCACACGGCGTGACCCTCACGACAGAGACCGCAGCAACGTGTTGATTCTTTACGGGCCCTAACTACCCGGCCTTGGGGGAGGCCCCCACTGCCCGCTGTCGTCGAGGCCGCTGACGGGTTGCCGGTCCTGTTCGACTCCGGCGTCCGCAGCGGAGCCGACATCGTCAAAGGCCATCGCCCTCGGCGACACCGACGGCATCGTTCACTTGCTGCGCTCACTGCTCGCCGAAGCCGACCTGATCATGGCCGTCGACGGCTATCCCACCCTCGGTCACCTCACTCCGGAACCCCTCCAGCACGTCATGTGAGACGCCACAACACGTTCGCCTTGAGGAACCGGGGCGCACTCACTCTGGCTCGCCACTCCACCGGTGTCAACAGTGGTGATAACGACGGTGTCAGCAAAGATGTCACCGGTGTTGACATGGCTTTGGGTGAGTGGTCATGATGACGGCGGTGTCGTTGGACCCCCCTCCGGCACTCCAGGAAGGGCAGCCATGACAGCCATCCAAGAAGAGCTGTGCTGCAGGCCCGCCTCGGACGGACGCACGGTGAAGGCGCTCGCGGATCACAGGAACGGTGACCGATGAACGGCACTGAACTGCCCAGGACGTCGACAGCGCCCGCGTCTGGCTCAAACAGCTGCTCAACGCGCTGCTGACCGACGTCAGCGGCACCCCGCAATGAGTTCCCCAACGAGCCCTCCAACAAGAAAGGGATCGGTCGCCATGGATGCGGACGCCATCGTCGTCGGAGCGGGCCTCGCGGGCCTGGTCGCCGCGTACGAGCTCACCAGCCGGGGCCGCAGGGTCGCGCTGGTCGACCAGGAGAACGCCGCCAACCTCGGCGGTCAGGCGTTCTGGTCCTTCGGCGGACTCTTCCTGGTCGACTCCCCGGAGCAGCGGCGCCTGGGCATCAAGGACTCCTTCGACCTGGCCTGGAACGACTGGCAGGGCAGCGCGCAGTTCGACCGGGTCGACGACGAGGACTCCTGGGCGGTGCGCTGGGCGCGCGCGTACGTGGAGTTCGCGGCGGGGGCGAAGCGGTCCTGGCTGGACGGGCACGGCATCAAGCTGCTGCCGACGGTGGGCTGGGCCGAGCGGGGTGACCTGCGGGCGGACGGGCACGGCAACTCCGTGCCCCGCTTCCATGTCCCCTGGGGCACCGGCACCGGCGTCGTGGAGCCGTTCGTCGACCACGCCAAGCAGGCCGCCCGCGATGGGCTGCTCACCTTCTACCACCGCCACCAGGTCGACCAGCTGGTGATCGAGGAAGGCTCCGCGCGCGGGGTGCGCGGCACGGTGCTCGCCGAAGACCGTTCGCCCCGGGGCGTCTCCTCCAACCGCGACCGCATCGGCGACTTCGAACTCACCGCCCAAGCCGTCATCGTCACCACCGGCGGCATCGGCGCCAACCACGACATGGTCCGCCGCTACTGGCCCGAGCGCCTCGGCACCCCGCCCACGAACATGGTCACCGGCGTTCCCGCATACGTCGACGGCCGCATGCTCGACATCAGCGCCGAGGCGGGCGTCCGCCTGGTCAACCGCGACCGCATGTGGCACTACACCGAGGGCATCCAGAACTGGGACCCGATCTGGCCCGGCCACGCCATACGCATCCTGCCCGGTCCGTCCTCCCTCTGGTTCGACGCCCTCGGCCGCCGCCTGCCCGACCCCTGCCTGCCGGGCTACGACACGCTCAGCACCCTCAAGTGCCTACGCACCACCGGGGACGTCGCCGGGTACGACCACTCCTGGTTCATCCTCACCCAGAAGATCATCGAGAAGGAGTTCGCGCTGTCGGGCTCCGAGCAGAATCCCGACATCACCGCCAAGGACAAGGGTGCCGTCCTGCGCGACCGCCTGCTGGGCAAAGGTGCCCCCGGCCCGGTAGATGCGTTCCTGCGCAAGGGCGCCGACTTCGTGACCGCGCCCACCCTGGAGCAACTCGTCACCAGGATGAACGAGTTGACGGACAAGCCACTGCTCGACGCGGAGGAGCTGCGCCGCCAGATCGAGGCCCGCGACATGCAGATCGCCAACCCCTACAGCAAGGACTCCCAGATCCAGGGCATCCGCAACGCCCGCCGTTACATCGGCGACCGCCTCGGCCGCGTCGCGACCCCGCACCGCATCCTCGACCCCGCGGCCGGCCCGCTCATCGGCGTCAAGCTCCACGTCCTCACCCGCAAGACCCTCGGCGGCATCCAGACCGACCTCGACTCCCGCGCCCTGGGCGTCGACGGCACCCCGATCGACGGTCTCTACGCGGCGGGCGAGGTCGCCGGCTTCGGAGGCGGAGGCGTTCACGGCTACAACGCCCTGGAGGGCACCTTCCTCGGCGGCTGCCTCTTCTCCGGGCGAGCGGCGGGACGGGCGGCGGCGAAGCAGGCCGCCTGATCGACGAACGTGCGGCAGGGGCGGTCGGGGAACCTGACCGACCGCCCCTGCGGCGCGCACTGGGCTACAAGGCTCCTGCCCGTGGGTGGTGGGCGGGTCCCACCGGCGCCAAGCAGAGCGTGCAGTTGTCCTTCCTGCCCGACACATGCGCCGACGGAGCGCGCATCGTTACGCGGACAAGACCGGGATGCGTTCCAGTGGCGCGGGAACGTCGAGCGTGATGCCCCCTTGTGGAGTTCACAGTGGCGGTGTCGGTCCAGCGTGTGCCGGCCAGGACGTAGACGCTGCGGGCTGCGACTTCGGCGACCGGCGCGACGACGATGTCAGGACTGGACGCGAGCACGAAGACGCCGGGCCGCAAGCGCGGACTGGCCGCCTGGCCGCCTCCGCCCATGACAACACCGCCGGCACCGCCCTGCTCGACACGGCGGCCAAACGGTGCGGGATGCGCCTGGAGTAGGCCCTGGTGGACCAGGGCTTCAAGGACGAAGTCTGTGGGCTGCCGGACCTGGCCCGAGCTGCGCAGCGAATCGTTCTGGCAGTCAGTACCGGGCGGATGCCCGTCGGAAGGTCGCGTCACCACCGACCCGACTTGTGCAACGGTTCGGAGTGGTCGCCGCCGTCCGAGCCGCAGCCCTGTTGACGGCGTGCTCCCTGACGGGCATGACCGCCGCCCCGAGCTGGCCGCTCGCCGTTCTCGCGACCGGGCGGTGGGTCAGTCCCGGCTCCGCTGTATCCCGCCTGGCGTTGAAGCACACCGGTCAGGATTCAGCCGCCGTCGACGCACCGTGGGGCGGGTGTTTCATTCCGCTGGTGCGGCTGGTTTCTCGGTGGCCGTCCTCGCGATGGGCGTGGCCTGCGGGTGGGGTGTGACGGATGCGGTGTCTGTTGCCGCGTCGCTGGACGCGGTCATCTTGAGGAGGGGGAGTGTGGCGATGAGTGTTCCGGCGGTGAGGAGGATGCTCAGGACGCCGACGCCCATGTTGTCCATGATCGCGCCGACGGCCAGGGGGCCGATGCCTGCGCCGAGTGCTCCGGCGCCGCTGAGGGCGGCCACCCACCGTCCGGTGGAGTCGATGACCGAGGCGGCGGCGAGTATCTGTACCAGGACGGCCAGCCAGCACGTCTGCCAGATGACGGCGGTGGCGATGAACAGGGTGGGGCTGTGGGTGACGATGAGCAGCCCCGTGCTGAACGCTTCGACGACGACGAACCCGGTCATCGAGCGCAGGCGGCCGAAGCGCTTCACGGCGAGCGGTCCGGCTACGGCTCCGGCGAGTGCGACGACGCTGGAGACGGCCAGGACGGCGGAGAGCACAGAGGCAGACATGCCGGTGTGGCCGCGCCCCAGGACGGAGGCGTAGGACCAGACTCCCTGCGTGACGGCCATCAGGAGGCCCGCGCCGGCCAGCAGCACGGCGGAGGGACGGGCCGGCCGGGAGGCTGTGTTGGGGGCGGTCGTGGAAGGACTGCTCGCCGGGTCGGGGCCGTCGGGGAGGTGGCCCACCAGGAACCAGCCGGGCAGGCAGCACACGGCCAGCAGGAAGAAGCCGGTTCCTCCGCCCGCGGACTCGTTGACGGCCGGGAAGGCGAGGAGCAGCAGGGCACTCGCGAACAGCGCGCCGATGATGGCGATCGAGGAGGTCTTGTCGGCGTCGTCGCCGGCGCCGGGCAGGGCGGCGGTGGAGGCGGCGTAGACGGCTCCGAGTCCGGCGCCGAGCAGCAGGCCGGCCATGATCAGCGTCAGGATGTCGAAAGCGATGGCGGCGCCGATGAATCCCACGGCGGCCAGGGCCAGCCCGCCTCGGGCCATCCGGACGCGTCCGGGGCGGGCGGCGCGGTTGGCGAGCAGGAGGGTGGTGATCGCGACCGCCGTCAGCTGGCTGGCGGCGACGAGTCCGGCGCTGGTGCTGGACAGGTCGAAGCGGTCGGCGAAGTCGTCCACGAAGACGGGCATCACGTTACTGCCGCTGCTGCCCAGCGTGACTCCGGCGATCAGGGCAGCGGCGACGGTGAACGTCAGCGCGGTGTCGCTGTTCGTTTTCACTGAATGCCCCTTGCACGGAGGGCCGCCTGGCAGGCGGGCGCGGGAGCGGGAGGGAGGAGGAGCATCGTCAGAAACCTCGGAACCGGTAGGCGGTCGGGTGCCGTGTCCAGCACTGGAGTGGCGAAGGGAGCCTCCGGGCATAGAGGGCAGACTCGGCCCGGACGCGTTCGGGGGCGCGGGCCGGCGGCTGGCGGTCAGCCGACCCAGACGTCTTCGACGTGGTGCTCGGGGCGTGTGGGGTGCTCTGGCGGGCGCTGCGGCAGGTGAGGGAACCGGCCGGGGCTCGGGAGCGGGCAGGTGCTGAGGGGTGTTCTGAAAGGCCCGTGCGGTGCCCGCGGTGTTCGGTGGGTGCCCTCGGCGTGCCGGACGAAGGCCCTTGATGGGGGTCCCCCCGCTCGAGCGAAGCCGAGAGTGAGGGAGGAGCTGCTTGGGTCTTCGGCCGGTGCGGCGAGGGTGCGTACCGGGCGCCGCGCGTGCTGTGCGGGACCTTCAGAACACCCCCTGGGTGGCACCAGGGCCGGGTGTGCGGTGTGCGCCGAAGGCTTGGCCCGGCTCGACGGTCACCGGGTGATGGCGGCTCGGCACCGGCGCGTCAGTGGTCCCCGGGCCTGGGTGGTCAGGCATGGACCTTCCGCAGCAGGCGGGTCGGGAGCCGGGCCAGCAGGTATTCGACGACGGTCCAGGGCACTCGGGGCACTGTCGCGTGGACGGCGCCGGCCTCGACGCGGTCCATGATCTTGCGGGCGCCCGTGCGGGTGTCGATGAGGAACGGTCGTTTGTCGCCCAGGGATTCGTTGATCGGGGTGTCGATGTAGCCGGGGGCGACCGTGGTCACGGTGATGCCGGTGTTCCACAGCTCGCCTCGCAGCGACTGAAGGTACCTCGTGACCCCTGCCTTGGAGGCGCAGTACGGCGCCCCGCCCGGCAGGCCCGCCCCGGCCACGACGGAGGAGAAACCCACCACCTGCCCGCCGCCCTGGCTGCGGAAGTGTGCGACGGCCGCGTCGATGGTCGCCATCGCACCCAGCAGATTGACGTCGACCACCACGCGGTGCGCCTCGAAGCGGCCCTCCCCGATGTTGCCCCCTGCGTCGACCCCCGCGTTGGCGATGACCATTCCGAGTCCGCCGAATTGCCGGGCCGCGTCGTCGATCGTCCGCGCCACGGCCTCGTACTCGGTCACGTCGAGGGCGGCCACGGTCACCGAACGCTGCGGGAAGGCGGCGGTGAGCTGTGCCCGCAGGTCTTCCAGGAGCTCGATTCTGCGCGCGGTGAGGTACACGTCGTAGCCGCGGGCGCACAGCTCGGCTGCCAGCGCCTTGCCGATGCCCGAGCTGGCACCGGTCAGGAACGCGCATCTCGCGGGCAGCGGGGGCCGGCCCGGGTCGACGAAGGGCAGCTTCCCGAGCAGGCGGCGCGCGGTGGACAGTTCAGTGCCGTTCATCGGTCACCGTCACTGTGATCCGCGAGCGCTTTCACCGTGCGTCCGTCCGGGGCGGGCCTGCGGTACAGCTCTTCCTGGATGACTGTCATGCGCTGTCCTTCGTGGAGTGTCGGAGAGGGGGTTCAGCGACCCCGTCGTCATCATGACCACCCATCCAAAGCATGTCAACGATGGTGACACTCACGCTGACACCAGAGCTAGCACCATTGTTGACACCGATGGATCAGAAAGTCAGAGTGATGGCGCCGACAGACGGCGAGAGAGCAAAGGCGTGATAATGAATGCGGACAGCACAACGGCGATCGAACGGCCCGGACGCCTGGGCGACCACACCCGAAACCTGCGTACCGACCCACGCACCGATCCACGGGTCGTCGAGGCACTGACACCCTTCGGCCTGGACGACAACATCGAGCCTGCCCCGTTCGGTCCCGACGCCCCGCGGGAGCAGCTACTCGAGTTCGTCATGGCCGCCGAGGCCGAGACCGAGGGACTCCTCGCCGCGCTCGTCGACGGCCTGGAGCCGATAGCGGGGCTCGACCACCGCACCGAGACGATCACCGGCCCGGCCGGCAACGACATCCAGCTGTACGTGACACGGCCCGCGGACTCCTCTGCCCCGCCGTTGCCCGGGATCCTGTATCTGCACGGTGGCGGCATGGTGATGTGCAAGGGCTCGGGGCCGATCTACGCACGGTCCCAGGATGAGCTGGCCGCCACCGGACTCGTCGTCATCGGCGTCGAGTTCCGCAACGGTGGTGGCGAACTCGGTGCGCACCCGTTCCCGGCCGGCCTCGACGACTGCGCAGCAGCGCTCGACTGGGTGCACGAGCACCGCACGGCGCTGGGGATCTCCACACTCACCGTCGCGGGCGAGTCGGGTGGGGGCAACCTTGCGCTCGCCACCGCGATCCGTGCCAAGCGCGAGGGCAGGCTCGCGGCCGTCGACGGTGTCTACGCTCTGGCGCCGTACATCTCGGGCCTCTACGGCGGCAGCGCCGAGGAGCGTGAAGCGGCATTGCCGTCGCTCGTCGAGAACGACGGGTACTTCATGGCGTGTGACGGGTCCGCGATCTTCGCTGAGGTCTACGACCCCGGTGCTGAGCACGCCACCGATCCCCTCTGTTGGCCCTGCCACGCGACGGTCGAGGACCTGTCCGGACTGCCGCCGCACGCCATCTCCGTCAACGAGCTCGACCCGCTGCGTGACGAGGGGCTGGTCTACCACCGCCGTCTCGTCGAGGCCGGGGTAGAGGCCACGTCACGGACAGTGGCCGGGACGTGCCACGGAGGCGATCTGATGCTCCGGGCCGCCACCCCGGACATGTACGACGCGACCGTCGAGAGCGTGCATCATTTCGCTGCCGGCCTCTGAATGTGACGTCACCGGTGAAACAGGAGGAACGTAGTACATGTCTGCCGCCCTACCGTCCAACTGATCGTTTCGGAATGAAATGCCTTGTGTGACTTGGCAGTTGGGTGTCGTGTCGGCAGGATCTGTTGGGTGCCTGTCGATCTTGCGCCTGATGACCTGTGGGAACGTGTGGCTCCCCTGTTGCCGGCTCGTCCGCCCAGACATCATCGGCGAGCTCCAGTGCGGCGCGGCAGCCGATCCCGGTTCGATCATCGCTGGGACGGCTGTGACGCCTGTTGCCTAGTGCTGCTCTGCGTTAGTTCGTGGAGGTGTCATGCGGCTTGGGTGCGGCTCTTTCTCAGTGAGCCGGTGATGCCGTGCGCCGTTGCCGTGCGTGCGCGGACGGCGGATCGTCGTGTCCCAGGACGTGGTCTTGGAAGCGGCGATGGTGTCGTGGCTGGAGGAGATCGAGCGGCGGGAGGCGGCTGCCCGGGCCGAGATCAGTGAACTTCGCTCGCGGATGGAGGAGTTGGCTGGTCGTCTTGCCGAGCGAGAGGCTGTGCTGTCCCGGCTGGAGATCACACGGGAGACGATGACGGAGATCCTGTCCGGCGAGGGGGCGGTGACGGTGTCCGTGGACGAGGCTGCCGAGGAAGTCCCGCTGCCGGTGGACCGGAGCGGGGCGGGATCGCCGGTCGGGGTGCGGCTGGTGCCGCAGTGGGAGCCGGGGGTTGAGGCGGATGTGCTGCCGCGCTCGTACCGGGACGTCGTCGAGGTGTTGCAGATGCGGTGCATCCGATGAGGGCGCATCATCTGTGCGCCGCGCTGGGGTTGCCGACGGACAAGAACAAGGTGGAGGGGTTCCGTTCGAAGCTGAAACGGCTGGTGGAGCGGGGCTGGCTGGCCGAGGACGAGCCGGGCCTGTTCGCGTGGGGTGGTGCGCATCATGCGCTGTCCTTCGTGGAGTGTCCGGGGTCGACGTTCGGTTCCAGATGTTCTCGATGACCAAGTCGGTGACGTCGATGCTGATCGGGATCGCCCTCGACGAGGGGGCGATCAAGGATGTGACCGAGTCGGTGACGGTGTACTGCCGGGGGCTGGTGGGCTCCGCCTTCGACGGGGTGACCATCGAGCATCTGCTCGACATGAGCAGCGGGGTGGGTGACCTGGTGGAGGACTACACCGTTCGGGACAGTCTGATCAACCGGTTCGCCAAGGCCGCTAC
>NZ_JAAKZX010000389.1 GCF_011045025.1 Streptomyces ureilyticus | reverse complement strand
CATGTTGGGTGCGGCATGTGCGGGCGGCGGTGCGGTTCGCCGACGGTATCCGCACCCTGGCCGGTGAGGGTGTGAACGTATTCCTGGAAGCCGGGCCGGGCGGGGTGCTGACCGCGATGGCCGAGGAAACCCTCGAAGAGCACGAGGAGTCCGGCACGCCGCGGCTGGTTGTGCCGCTCCTGCGTCAGGACCGTCCCGAGCCGCGGTCCCTCACCACCGCCCTGGCGCGGGCCTACGTCCACGGCGCCGACGTCGACTGGACGGCGCTGCTGCCGGGCGGGCGGCAGGTCGAGCTGCCCACCTACGCCTTCCAACGCCGACGCTACTGGCTGGAGGACACGGCCTCCGCCTTGGGCGATCCGGACGCCCTGGGACTTGCCTCGGCGCAACACCCCGTACTCGGCGCGGCCGTACGCCTGGCGGACGATCAGGGCGCCGTGCTGACCGGGCGGCTTTCCCTGCGCACGCACCCATGGCTGGCGGACCACGCGATCGGCGGCACGGTCCTCTTCCCGGGGACCGGGTTTGTGGAGCTGGCCGTGCGGGCCGGGGACGAGGTCGGTTGCCCGCGTCTGAAAGAACTCACCTTGGAGATGCCTCTGGTCATCCCCGAGGAAGGCGATGTCGCCCTTCAGGTCCGCATCGGTGCGCAGGACGAGTCCGGGTGGCGGCCGGTCAGTGTGCACTCGCAGGCCGGGCCGGACGAGGAGTGGGTCGGGCACGCTCGCGGGGTGCTGGCGGCCGGGTCTGGTGTCGAGGGCTTCGATCTGGCGGTGTGGCCTCCGGCTGATGCGGATCCGGTGCCGCTGGAGGGGTTCTACGAGGATCTGGCCGCGTCCGGCTATGACTACGGGCCGGTGTTCCAGGGGCTGCGGGCGGTGTGGCGGCGCGGGGACGAGGTGTTCGCCGAGGTCGGCCTGCCCGAGGAGCAGGCCGAAGGCGCGGGTGGGTTCGGTATCCATCCCGCGCTGCTGGACGCCGCCCTGCACGCGGCGCTCGCCAACGCCGAGGCCCCGAGCGACCAGGTCCGGCTGCCGTTCGCGTGGACCGGGGTGTCCCTGTTCGCCACCGGCGCCACGGCGGCACGTATCCGTCTGACCTTCACCGGCGCTGATGCGGCGTCGGTCGAGATGGCGGATGCCGAGGGCCGCCCGGTGGCTTCGGTCGACGCACTGGTCTCCCGACCGGTGTCCAGGAAACAGCTGTCGGGATCGCAGGCGGGTGGCGGGCAAGGAACGCTTCTGGGCGTGGAGTGGGTCCCCGCCCCAACGGCGGATACGCCGTCGTCCACCGGGTGGGCGATGCTGGGCGACCCCGTACGGCCTGACGGGGTCAGGCACCCGGACTACATGGTTCTGGTCTGTCCGCCTCCGGCTGATGACGACCTCGCGCGAGGAACGGGCCGCGCCGTCGGCGAAGTGCTCGATGCGGTTCAGGCGTGGCTGGCGGATGAGTCGGCCGTCGGTTCGCGGTTGGTCGTGGTGACGCGTGGGGCCGTGGGGGTGGGCTCCGGTGACCGGCTGTCCGGTCTGACGCATGCCGCGGTGTGGGGTCTGGTGCGGTCGGCGCAGACGGAGCATCCGGGCCGGTTCGTGCTGGTGGATGTGGACGACGCGGCTGCGGTGGCCGATGTCCTGCCTGCGGCGTTGGCCGCGGGTGAGCCGCAGGTGGTGGTGCGGGACGGGCGGGTGTGGGTGCCGCGTCTTGCCCGGGTGACGGCCACGGAGGAGCCGGCCGTGTCCCCGGTCTGGGATGCCGAGGGGACGGTGTTGATCACCGGGGGGACCGGGGCGCTGGGCGGTCTGCTGGCCCGTCATCTGGTGGAGAAGTACGGGGTGCGCCATCTGCTCCTGGCCAGTCGTCGAGGCCTTGATGCTCCTGGTGCGCGGGAGATGGAGGCGGAGCTGCTCGGGGTGGGGGCGGCGTCGGTGTCGATGGTGGCCTGCGATGTGGCTGACCGCCGGGCGGTGGACGCTCTGGTGGCCGGGGTGCCGGCGGAGTATCCGCTGCGTGCGGTGGTGCACGCGGCGGGGGTGCTGGACGACGGTACGGTCGCGGCCCTCACGCCGGAGCGGCTGGACACCGTACTGCGGGCCAAGGTGGACGCCGCCGTCAACCTGCACGAAGCGACCCACGGCCTCGGCCTGACCGACTTCATCCTCTTCTCCTCCGTTGCCGGGATCTTCGGTGGCCCGGGCCAGGCGAACTACGCCGCCGCCAACACCTTCCTCGACGCTCTGGCTCAGCGGCGCGCAGCGGAGGGCCTGCCGGGGCTCTCGCTTGCCTGGGGCCTGTGGGACCAGGACGGAGGTATGACCGGCCAGTTGGACCAAGCGGCGCGGGCGCGTATCTCGCGTTCCGGTCTGACCCCCATACCCGCGCGACAGGGATTGAGCCTGTTCGACATGGCGGCGCGCGTGCGCGACCGGGCTGTGCTGGTACCCGTTGCCGTGGACATGGGCGTGCTGCGGGCCCAGGCCGGGACTGGCACCTTGCCGCCGCTGCTGCGCAACCTGGTCCCCGCCCCGGTACGGCGGACCGCGGCCACTGCCGAGGCCGGCGGACAGGGGGCCGGATCCCCGCTGGTGCAGCGGCTGGCCGAACTCACCGCGCCGGAACAGGAGCGACTGCTCCTGGACCTGGTCCGTACCCATGCCGCGGCGGCGCTCGGACACACGAAACCGGACGCGGTGGGGCCGCAGCGCGGGTTTCTGGAACTGGGCTTCGACTCGCTGATGGCGGTAGAACTCCGGAACCGTCTCAGTGCGGCAGTCGGCCTTCGCCTCCCCTCGACCTCGATCTTCGACCACCCGACCCCGCTCGCCCTCGCCCTCGCGCTTCGGTCCGAGCTGGTGGGTTCGGAACGAAGTGCGCCTGCCGCGCAGGGCGCAGCGGTCGCCACAGTCCCCACAGCCGCCGACGAGCCACTGGCGATCATCGGCATGGCCTGCCGCCTCCCCGGCGGAATCGATTCCCCGGAGGCGCTGTGGCGGCTCGTGGACGAGGGCCGGGACGTGGTGTCCGCTTTCCCGGACGACCGCGGCTGGAATGTAGAGCAGCTGTACGACCCGGATCCGGACGCGCGCGGCAAGAGCTACGCATACGAAGGTGCGTTCGTCCACGACGCCGGTGACTTCGACGCGGAGCTGTTCGGGATCTCGCCGCGTGAAGCGCTGGCGATGGATCCGCAACAGCGGCTGCTGTTGGAGGCGTCCTGGGAAGCGTTCGAGCGGGCCGGGATCGACCCGGCGGCCGTGCGAGGCCACCAGGTCGGTGTGTTCGCTGGTGCCATGGCCCCGGACTACGTCTCAAGGCTCAACAAGGTGCCCGAGGACGTCGAGGGCTACACGATGACAGGCAGTACCGCCAGCGTCATCTCTGGCCGGATCTCGTATGCCTTCGGTCTTGAGGGCCCGGCGGTGACGGTGGACACGGCGTGTTCGTCGTCGCTGGTGGCGCTGCACCTCGCCGGCCAAGCACTGCGCGCCGGCGAATGCTCGATGGCTCTGGCGGGCGGAGTCACGGTGATGGCCAGCCCTCAGGAGTTCATCGAGCTGAGTCGGCAGCGTGGGCTGGCCCGGGATGGCCGGTGCAAGGCCTTCTCGGCGGACGCTGACGGCGTCGGCTGGGGCGAGGGTGTGGGTGTGCTGGTGCTGGAGCGGTTGTCGGATGCCCGGCGGAACGGGCATCGGGTGCTGGGGGTGGTGCGTGGCAGTGCGGTGAATCAGGACGGGGCGAGTAGTGGGCTTACGGCGCCGAATGGGCCGTCGCAGCAGCGGGTGATCCGGGCGGCGCTTGCCAGTGCGCGCCTGGAGGCCGGGGACGTGGATGTGGTGGAGGCGCATGGCACGGGGACGACGCTTGGGGATCCGATTGAGGCGCAGGCGTTGCTGGCGACGTATGGGCAGGACCGGCCGGTGGATCGGCCGTTGTGGCTGGGGTCGGTGAAGTCGAATATC
>NZ_JAAKZX010000388.1 GCF_011045025.1 Streptomyces ureilyticus | reverse complement strand
GCGTCGATCGGGCCGTCCAGGTGGAAGTGCGGGTCCGAGCCCACCAGGGCCTGGGCGACGATGCGTGCTCGCGGGCGGAGCTTCAGCGCCCGCGCCATCGCCTCCGCCATCCGCCCGTACAGCTCGTGCAGACGCAGCCGAAGCCGGGTGGCACGCGCGCGTGGCCGCAGTTCCGCGTCAACGGCCACAGGGAGGTGCCGTACAGGCCGGAACAGCAGGTGTTCCAGGGCTACTTGGGGCAGATCGGCGGACCAGAGCGGGGTGCCGTCCGAAGCCCGCGGATACGGCGGCGTCAGCCGGGCCGGACGCGACGCGAGCTCCCTGATGCGGTCCAGGTCGCGCGGCTCCTCGGAGGCCATGACGACCTGCGCGATGACCCGCCCGGGCGCGGGGGCGGACGCGAAGTCACCCGCGTCGAACGCCGTGAGGTACGCGCGCGTGAGCGCCCACCACTCGCGCCGGTACCCGGAGCCGCGCAGACCGAGCTCGCGCGCGTACATCCGCAGGCTGTGCTCCAGGAACGCGACGCGCGCCGCCCGTGCGAGCCGCTTCTCACCGGCGCCGAGGAGGGTGTCGTACGCCATGTCGTGAGCCCTGAGCCTGTCCCGCCAGTTGCCCATGTCCGCCCGGTCCAGCGAGATCGACAGCCGCTCGGCGGACCGGCGCACCTGCCAGACGTACACCGGGTCGGGGACCAGCGCGAGACGCGGCCCGGCGGCGAGTACGCGCGCGGTGAACACGAAGTCCTCGTACGGGAAGCGGCCTTCCGGGAAGCGGATGCCGTGCTCGCGCAGGAAGCCGGTGCGGTACAGCTTGTTGACGCAGAGCGTGTCGTGGACCAGGCGGGTGCGGAGCGAGGGGTGGGGGACGAGGACGGGGCGCGCGTACAGCTCGGGGCGCCAGGTGACCTCACGTCCGGACGGCAGCTCGCGGCGGATGCACAGGCCGGCGGCGACCTCGGTGCCGCGTCCGACGGCGGCGGAGAGCAGCGCATCCACTGCCCCCGGCGGCAGTACGTCGTCGCTGTCCAGGAACATCACGTACGGGGCCGTCGCGGCGTCGATCCCGTCGTTGCGGGGGCTGCCGCAGCCGCCGCTGTTGATCTTGCGGCGTACGACCTTCAGGCGCGGTTCGCCGCGCGCGAGCCGGTCGAGGAGGTCCGGGCTGCCGTCCGCCGAGCAGTCGTCGACGGCAATCACCTCGCGGACGGCCGGGCCCTGCGCGAGGGCGGAGCGCACCGCGTCCGTCACGTGAGCGGCGTCGTCGTAGCCGATGACGACAACGCAGACCTGCGACGGGTAGGGGCGCGAGGGGTGCGAGGCGTGCATGGTGTGCCTGGCTTCCACGGGAACGAAACGAACGGGAAGAAACAGAGTATTTGTGACTCATTCTCCGTTATGAGGTGTTTGTTGTCCCGTGGGGAGGGGTGGCGGCAGTGAGCACGCAAGCTCCCTCAGAAGCGGCGTCCTCAGTGGTCAGTCGGTCTCCAGCTCCGCCGAGTCCAGCGCCGCCGTGAGCTTGTCGAGCCGGGCCCGCAGGTCGCGGATCTCGTCCAGGTCGAAGCTCGTCGCGGCGGCGATCCGGCGCGGTACGGCGAGCGCCCGCTCGCGCAGCGCACCGCCCTCGTCCGTGAGCCCGACGACCACCGACCGCTCGTCGCGGGCGCTGCGCTCACGCCGTACGAGGCCGGTCGCCTCCAGGCGCTTGAGCAGCGGCGACAGCGTTCCGGAGTCGAGCCGCAGGTGTTCGCCCAGCTTCTTCACGGGCAGTTCGCCGTGCTCCCACAGCAGGAGCATGACCAGGTACTGGGGGTAGGTGAGCCCCAGGTCCTTCAGGGCGACCCGGTACACGCTGCCGAAGGCGCGCGAGGCGGCGTTCAGGGAGAAGCAGATCTGCTGGTCGAGACGGAGGAAGTCATCCGGGGTCTGGGTCTCGGTCTGCGTCGAGGTCGGAGTGGTCATGCCTTCAGGATAACTCGATTACGCCACTAGATTGCGCACAACTTAATTGTGTGCTCTACTTGTGGTCGTGAGGCGAGCACCCCAGAGGTCCTGCCCGCCACCACGACCTAGATTCTGCTTCTGCTTCTGATCCGTATGACGAGAGGGACGTTTCCCATGGACGCGCTCTACACCGCTGTCGCCACCGCCACCCACGGCCGTGAAGGCCGCGCCTTCACCAACGACGGCCGCCTCGACCTCGAGCTGGGCATCCCGAAGGAGATGGGCGGCAGCGGTCAGGGCACGAACCCGGAGCAGCTGTTCGCCGCGGGCTACTCCGCCTGCTTCGCCAGCGCCCTCGGTCTGGTCGGCCGGAACGCGAAGGTCGACGTCAGCGAGGCCGCGGTGACCGCCGAGGTCGGCATCGGCAAGGAGGGTGAGGGCTTCGGCCTCGCGGTCACCCTGCGCGTGGAGCTGCCCGACTCCGTGGACGCCGAGACCGGCCGCAAGCTGGTCGAGCAGGCCCACCAGGTCTGCCCGTACTCCAACGCCACCCGCGGCAACATCCCGGTCGAGCTCGTCGTCGAGTAATCGACCAGCCCCAGCCCCCTGGTCAAACCCTGTTCGTTGCCCGGTCCGCACCCAACGCGGGCCGGGCACCCGGCATTTCAAGCGCAGGGATCGTCGAAGCGGCCCGCTCCAGCAGCAGCGGCAGTCCGATCACCGGCAGCACCCACGCCACCACGATCAGCCGGTCGCCGATGGTGATGTCCGGGTGCCCCGCCTGGTTGATGACGCCACTGAAGGCCGCCGCGATCAGGAACGCCGCAAAGGCCGGACGTTGCCGCAGCGCACCCCACGCCCCGGCGGCCAGCGCCACGATGAACAGCGGCTGCCAGAACTGCCGACGCAGCCACTCCGCCCAGAAGTTGAACTCCAGTTGCCAGAACTCTGGCCAGGGGTCGGCGCGGTCGGGCCGCGTGAAGTGATGGGCGAGCAGGTCCTGGAGACTTTCGTACGTGGAGGGGTAGTTCAGCAGCCCGGCGGCCGCCACGGTCCCCAAGGCCGCACAGCCCGTCACCACGGCGATCACTCGCAGACCAGGATCAAGTCGCCTTCTCCGTACGGCTATCACCGCGCACGCCGCCACCAGGCACAGCCCGAGGAACAGTGCCTGCGAGTGCTTGACCGGGAAGAGCAGTAGCAGCGAGCCGCCGATGACGGCGGCGCCCGCGCGTTTCCGGCCGCCCAATGCCCATGCGCAGCCCAACAAGGCCGCCAGGGTCAGGGCCAGTTGGAGCCCCTCGGTCATGGGGCGCATGGCGGTCGTGCCGACCGGCAGGGCGTAGTACAGGGCATGCCCCGTGAGGGCCACGGCGGTCGGGGCGCGCAGGGCGCGCAGGACCAGGAAGACGAGGACGCCCCCGGCCGCGGCCACGAACACGCTCGTCAGCCAGATGCCCCAGGTCACGCCGAACACCGTGACGAAGGGCATCAGCAGCGCGGGATATCCGGGCCGCGTCTCGAAGATCCGCATGAAGCGCTCGGAGTTGAACGGCACGGTGTGCGCGGTCGTCTCCCCGTTCCGCAGCCGCCGGTCCACCTCCCGCCACAGCTCGCGCCGGCACTCCTCGGGGATCCGCCCGACGGGGCCGGGGGAGCGGAACCGCACCACGTCGACGCTCCGTTCGCGGCGCGCCTCGGCGTGCCGGCTCGCGCAGACGTAGTCGATGGTGGCGGCGGCCGCCTCGCGCTTGCTGTCACCGCGCAGACTCAGGGCGTACGAGAGGTAGTTCCTGGTGTCGGGAGTGTCTCGCCCGGTGATGTTGGCGAGCTGGAGCAGCGCGAAGACGGCGGCGAGAACGATCACCCAGGCACGCGCCTTGAAGCGGGGCATACGGCTCTTTCGTTGCTGTGCTGTTGGTGGTGTGAGCCCGCCCCACCGCACGAAACGGTGGTGTGAGCCCGCCCCACCGCACGAAACGGTGGGGCGAGCCGCGGCCCGCCCCACCGAGAGTTCTCAGCTCTTACGTGC
>NZ_JAAKZX010000387.1 GCF_011045025.1 Streptomyces ureilyticus | reverse complement strand
GCTCGTCGCCGGTCGTTCGCCACTCGACGGTGATCGTGCCCTGCGGAGATTCGTGCGTGCCACGGGCCCACGTCAGTGACGGGTCGCGGATCCCGAAGCACCGCACCACCGGGCCCGGTGAGCCGTGGCGCGCCGCAGAGCAGTCGTGGTGACCGGGGCCAGCGGGGGCGTGGGGCAGGCCAATCGGGGCAACTCTTGCGGCAAGCCACAACGGACCCGCAGCTTCGAACCTGCTTTTCAGCCGGGCGCTCAGCGCTTCGTCGCAGTCACCCGTTCACTCTCGATCCGCTTCGCCACCGCGTCCTCACCCAACTGATCCAGATGCCGGCACAGCACCACAGAGGACCCCGTGGCAAGCGGCGCGTACAGCCCGGCGCTGAGCCCCTCCCACGTGTCATACGAGAGCCCCGACAACAGCCGAGACCCGGGCCCCGTAAGCCCGAACCCCGTGGCATCGGCCCGAGCCCGCTCAACGACCTCCGCCCCCGTGAACTCCGCTCCGGCCACGATCAGCGCGGCCGCCTCCGGGTCCACGGGAGCGTACGGCTGGAAACGGTCGCCCTGCGAGGGGACTTCGACGGCATAGTCGGCGTACCCCGCGGGCGGAGCCGAAAAGCGGCGGCCGAGTGGCGCGAGTGACAGCGCGATCCGGTCGCCCGCGCAGGCGAGTCCCGCCTCGAACTGTCCAGGGCCGGCGACCACATGGTCGGCAGCCGCGGCGTCGCCCCCGACGTCCGCGATCACACCCACCGAGGAGCAGGCGAGCAGCCACACCGCTGTCTGCCAATGCGCGGGCAGCAGCAGTGCGACCCGCTCGCCGGGCTCGGCGGACAGCTCGTCCTGGAGGAGGTTGGCGGTCTTGGCCACCCAATTGGCGAAGGTGGCCACGGACAGTTCGACCCGTTCGCCGGTGGCATCGTCGTAGAAGGTCACCAGGGGGCGCGCCGGGTCCGCGGCGAGCGCGGATCGCAGCAGGTCGGCAGGGGTGCGGTCGGAGGCGGTCACGAGAGGAAAGCGTACGCGGGCCCTCGGCCGGGCGGGGGAGGCCGGGCCACCGGTTCGGAGGAGTGGCGGTCGACGGTCCGTCAAATCCCGGATGGACAGATAAGTGTGGCTATGTCCACGATCAGGGGCATGCGTGGATACCTTGCTTCCTCGATCGCCGTGACGTGTGCGGCCGTTCTGGCCCTCCCCCTGACGTCTCCCTCCAGCGCTCTGGCCGACACCTCGAGACGCGCGAACGCCCAGAGCCCGGTGAACGCCGAGAGACCCGCGAACGCCGACAGACCGGCGGCCGTCGCGAGATCGGCTGTCTTCGCGAAACCGGCGGTCTTCGCGAAACCGGCGGTCTTCGAAGTGCCGGGGGCGGCCGTCCCGGAAACACCGGCCGTCCCCGGCAGCACCCGGTCGCTCCCACTCGCCCCGCTCGCCAGCGACCGCGCCCTCGGTGCGGCCCCCGTGCAGGGGCTGCACCGGCGCGACGTACCCCGCTTCTCGCTGGTCGGCGTCGTCTGGGACGACCCGGACACGGAGTTGCGGGGCGACGTCCAGGTCCGTACGCGCTCCGCCGGCACCGGCACGTGGTCCACCTGGCAGGACGTCGATACGCACAACCGGGCGCACGCGGCCGACCCGGACACCGACGAGCGCACCTCCGGGCGGGTACGCGGCTCCACGGCACCGCTGTGGGTGGGGGAGTCGGACGGCGTGGAGGTGCGCGTACAGGCCAAGCCGCACGAGCACGAAGGGGGTGAACGGGCCGTCAGGAGCCGGCCGCTGCCCAGCGGACTGCGCCTCGAACTCGTCGACCCCGGCGAGGGGCCCCCGCCCCAGGGCCCCGAACTGCAGGCCCCGAACGCCGTCTCGCTCACCCCCGCGTCCGCCGCGGCGTCCGCCGTCAACGCCGACCTCGCACCGCTCGGCGCCACCGCCATCCCGGAACTGACCCGGAAGCAGACGCAGGAGGACCTTCTCGCGACCCGTGGCATCGAGGGCGCCGAGGGCGCGGCCACGAACCCGTACATCGGCCCGCGTCCGCGCATCATCACCCGCCGCGGCTGGAGCGCGGACGAGGGCCTGCGCGAGCGCCACTTCAGCTACACCAAGTCCGTACGGGCCGCCTTCGTGCACCACAGCGCCACGGGCAACAACTACCGCTGCTCGCAAGCCTCTTCGGTCATCCGCAGCATCTACCGCTACCACGTCAAGAGCAGTGGCTGGCGGGACATCGGGTACAACTTCCTCGTCGACAAGTGCGGAAACATCTACGAGGGGCGGGCCGGAGGCGTGACCAAACCGGTCCAGGGCGCGCACACGCTCGGGTTCAACGGCAACAGCATGGGGATCGCCGTCCTCGGCAGCTTCAACCACGAGAAGCCGCCGGCCCCCGCGGTGCAGGGCGTCGCCCGGCTCACGGCGTGGAAGCTCGGCCTCTACGGGGCGAATCCGGCGGGCAAGACGTATCTGAAGTCGGGAGGTGGCAATCTCTTCCGAAAAGGCAAGAATGTGCGACTGAATGTGATCTCCGGACACCGGGACGGCTTCGCCACCGAGTGCCCGGGCGCTCGGCTGTACGCCAAGCTCCACCAGGCCAGGACCACTTCGGCCCGCTTCCAGGGACGATGAGGTCGGGACTGCGGCTCCCCACGGCCACCCAAGAGGCTCCCCACGGCCATCGAACGGCTGCATACACTGGCCGGCCGACAGACGTTCGGCCGGCCCCACAGGGAAGCAGAGACGACAGGTGACAGAAGCGATCCTCCTGGTCGGCGGCAAGGGCACACGGCTGCGGCCGCTCACGGTCCACACGCCGAAGCCGATGGTTCCGGCGGCCGGGGTACCGTTCCTCACGCACCAGCTGGCGAGAGCCAGAGCGGCAGGGGTCGAGCACATCGTGCTCGCCACGTCCTATCTGGCCGAGGTCTTCGAGCCCTACTTCGGCGACGGTTCGTCGCTGGGGCTCCATCTCGAGTACGTCACCGAGGTCGAACCGCTCGGCACGGGCGGCGCCATCCGGAACGTGGCCTCCCGTCTCCGCTCCGCCCCCGACGATCCCGTCCTGATCTTCAACGGCGACATACTCACCGGCCTCGACATACCGGCCCTCGTCGCCACTCACCAGTCCTCGGGCGCGGACGTCTCCCTGCACCTGACCCGAGTCGAGGACCCGAGGGCGTACGGCCTGGTCCCGACCGACGCCTCGGGCCGCGTACAGGCCTTCCTCGAGAAGCCCCAGACCCCCGAGGAAATCGTCACCGACCAGATCAACGCCGGGGCATACGTCTTCCGCCGCTCGGTCATCGACACGATCCCCGCCGGCCGCCCGGTCTCGGTGGAACGCGAGACGTTCCCCGACCTCCTCTCCTCAGGCGCCCACCTCCAAGGCATGGTCGACTCGACCTACTGGCTGGACCTCGGCACCCCCCAAGCCTTCGTACGAGGCTCCGCGGACCTGGTCCTGGGCCGTGCCCCCTCCCCGGCAGTCCCCGGCCGCTGCGGCGACTGCCTGATCCTCCCGACGGCCACGGTCGCCCCCGACGCAAAACTGACCGCCGGCACGGTGGTCGGCGAGAACGCGACCATCGGCTCCGGCGCCCGCATCTCCGGCTCCACGATCCTGGCAGGCGCGGTGGTGGAACCGGGAGCAGTGATCACAGACTCCCTGATCGGCGCCAGAGCCCAGGTCGGCACCCGCTCCATCCTCACGGGAGTGGTGGTCGGCGACGACGCAACGGTGGGCCCCGACAACGAACTCAGGGAGGGCGTACGGGTGTGGTGCGAGGCGGTACTGCCGGCGGGGGCGGTGCGGTTCTCGTCGGATCAGTAGCGGTTGTCGCGGGGGAGGGTGAGCCTGCGTCTACTTCTGCAGCGCGGGCCGGCATCAATCAGCCCGTCTGGGGGCACCTCCCAGCGGTAGCTGGGGGAGTTTGAGGACGAGGCCGTTCAGGCCGATGGGGTCTGGGGCGCAGCCCCAGCGGGGTCCAGGGGCGGAGCCCC
>NZ_JAAKZX010000386.1 GCF_011045025.1 Streptomyces ureilyticus | reverse complement strand
ACAGCGGAGGAACGGGAGCCGTGGGGAACAGGGGACGCGCCGGAGAGCGCGGCAGGACGAAGCCCGCCGTCATCGGGGGGATGATCGCCGTGGTCGTCGCTGGGGCCCCCGGAGTTTCCGGAGGAGAAACGTGCGGCACCGGGCCCGACCAGTCCAGCAGCCCCGTGCGCGCCGCCAGCGCCGCCGCCTCCAGGCGTGATCCCACGCCCAATTTCATCAACACCCGCTGTACGTGCGTACGCGCCGTGCTCGGTGCGATCCCCATCCCGGCCGCGATGAGCCGCGTGTCCTCGCCCTCCGTGACCCGGACCAGGACCTCGACCTCGCTTCTGGGTGTCGGGTACCGGACGTCACGTATGAAGTTCGGCCATGTGACCCGTCTGCGTCAACGGGCGTGCAGGGATGAATCACCACCCCCAGGAAGTCACTTTGCCTGTTAGGGGCAGTTTTATTGCGATTAGCCCGTCGCCAGACATCGTATGTATAGCTCCTTCCCGCCTGTCTTTTCCGGTCACACGGGCTACTGCTGCGTAGGCATTGACGCGTCTCCCTTCCCACACTTAGCGTCTGCCCGACCTTACGAACGTCGTTCGATTTATCGAACACATCACTTCAGCGGCCAGGGAGTCGGCTACAGCAACTTTTTCCGGCCGAGCCGAGCACGGGGAGGCACAACCGCACCGCGCCCACGCGCGCTCATACCCAGAACGCCACCTTCCGCGCGTCGAACTGACCCGACGCCGACCGGGATGCCGACGCCTTCACGGCGACCCCTCACCCGCCAACCGCCCACGCAGCCTGCGAACGGTTCGCTCCACACGACAGTCGAGATCTCCCTCCCACTCCCGGCGCGTGCGATGCGCGGCGGACCACCCCCACCCCCCGGAAGGCCCCATGAGACTCCTCCAACGAAGCGGAATTCGAGTCGCCGGTACGGCCGCCGCCGTCCTCGCCGGCATAGGCTCCTCGGTCACCGCGGTGCCCGCATCCGCCGCCACGCCGGGGAGCTGGACCTCGGTCCAGCCCGGTGCTCCACAGACAGGCTGTGACGGCGTACGCGCCACTGTGGCGCTGGACGCGAACGGCGCCCTCTCGCTCGGCGCGAGCTGGAACTGCCGCCAAGCCCTGAAACCCGCTCCGATCGGGCTGGTGACCAGCCAGGCCGACTTCACCACCGGACTGGACTTCGTCAGACGCACGGATACGCCCGTCTCGTACAACTACCAGGTCAAAGCGGGGAAGTCCCAGGACCGGACGCGGTCCGCGACCGAGACGAGACTGGTGTTCGCGAAGGGCTCCGCGCAGATGACCGTGCACGTCCGCACATCCGCGGACGGTATGGCGCTGCGCTACGAGCTGCCGTCGGGTGCGACGGTGCTGCGCGAGGCGACCTCGTTCGAACTGCCGACCGACGCCCAGCTGTCCCGGCAGGAGTTCAGTCCCGATCACGAGAAGGGCTACGTCACCTCTCCGGTCGCCGACGTCCCGACGGGCTCGTATGACATGGGCATGTTCGCCCAACAGGCCAACGGCGCGCGGGTGTTGCTCGCCGAGTCCGGTGTGGACGGAGGCTATTCGGGTGGCCGGTTCACCCACACCCAGGGCACCGGCCGGTTCACCGTCGCGCTGGCCGACGCGCAGATCGCGCGATCCGGCGCGTTCAGCACAGCGTGGCGCACCGCCGCCATCGGCAGCACGGCGACGATCGTGGAGTCCACGCTGGTCGACGACGTCGCGCCCGCGTCGAAGATCTCCGACACCTCCTGGATCAAACCGGGTGTCGCCGCGTGGCCGTGGCTGGACGGCATGGAACCCACCCAGCGCGACCTGCCCAAGCTCAAGCAGTGGGCCGACTACGCCTCCTCGCAGGGCTGGCCCTATCTCCTGGTGGACGCCGGCTGGAAGAGCAACCAGTCGATCATTCCCGAGCTCGTCAAGCACGCCCGGGCCCGCGGCGTGCAGGTCATGCTCTGGTACCACTGGCACGATCTGGACACCGCCGCTGAGCGGGACGCCGAGTTCACCAAGATCACCGAGTGGGGTGTCGTCGGCGTCAAAATCGACTTCATGGGTTCCGAGGCCCAGGCCCGTCACCAGTGGTACGACGCGGCCCTGGCCGACACAGCCCGGTACAAGCTGATGGTCGACCTGCACGGCTCGCGCCTGTCCGTCGGTGTCCACCGCACCTGGCCGCACGTGCTGACCAATGAGGCCGTCCGGGGCGAGGAATACCCCGGTGGGCGGAACGTCGGGCACGTGGCCGCGCTCCCGTTCACTCGCGGCCTGCTCGGCCCGGCCGACTACTCGCCGATGAGCTTCCAGCAGCGCAACCCGAACAGCGACGCCGCCGAACTCGCCCTCACCGTGCTCCTGGACAGCGGCATCATGCTGCCCGGCGGCCGCGTCTCGGACTACCAGGCCCGGCCCGAGGCACAGCGGTGGATGCGCATGCTGCCGGCCCTGTGGGACGAGACGAAGTACGTCTCGGGCGACCCGCTCACCGGCGGGGTCATCGCCCGCCGCAGCGGCGACCGGTGGTTCGTCGGAGGGTTCAGGAGCGGCGGCGCCACCACCACCAGCTACCCGACCACGTTCCTCGGCTCCGGTACCTGGCACGCGGAGATCACCACCGACGGCTCCAACGGCCTGAGCCGCACCAGCAAGGTCATCAAGGCCGGTGACACGCTGAGCGTCCCGGTGGCCGCCAACGGCGGCCATGTGGTCAAGCTGACCAAGGTCCCGGCCGTCCCGACCGGGAACCGCACGGTGACCATCGCCGGCAGCAGCCACGTACTCGACGTGAAGAGCGGGAGCCTCGCGAACGACGCCGAGATCATCCGCTGGCCCAGCGCCGGCGGCGCCAACCAGCGCTTCGCGTTCGTGCCCGTCGGCAACGGATACACGCGGATCGTCAACCAGGCGAGCGGCAAGGACGTCGTCATCCAGGTGGCCTCCCGCGACGCGGGCGCGAAGGCCGTCCAGTATCCGTACGAATCCAACGCGAACACCAACGACGAATGGCTGGCCGAAGACGCGGGCAACGGCCGGATCCGGCTCCTCAACCGCCACAGCGGTCTCTACCTCACCGCGGGCAGCGCCCAGGGCGACCGACTGGAGCAACGCCCGTACGGCGCCGGCCACCAGACGTTCACCGTCTCCTGAGGCCGCTGAAGGAGACAGCCATTTAGCAGTACATCACTCTCCGAGTCCCGGCCCGCTGGTAGGCGATCCACCACGGGCCGGGACCTCATGGCCTCCCCGGCGGGTACTTGAACCTCCTCCAAGGCATACGCTCCGGCGCCCTCAGTCCGGCGGCTCCGGAAGCCGTTCGCTGAGCGGACCCGCCCGGTCCAGGAGCCCTGTGCGGGCCGCCAGGGCCGCTGCCTCCAGCCTCGACCCCACGCCCAGCTTCATCAGCACCCGCTGTACGTGCGTACGGGCCGTGCTCGGTGCGATCCCCATCCCGGCCGCGATGAGCCGCGTGTCCTCGCCCTCCGCGACCCGGACCAGGACCTCGACCTCCCGCGGCGTGAGCATCTGCAGCAGGCGCTGGCCCTCGTCGTCCGGCTGGACGGCCGGGTTGAGGAGTTCGCTGAAGGCGCCCTGGAGCAGTTGCGGGGCGACCGCCGCCTCGCCCGATCTGGCCTTCATGATGGCGCGCTCCACGCCCTCGATGCGTTCGTCGTGCCGTACGTAACCCGAGGCGCCGGCGGCGAAGGCGGCGGCGATTCCGCGGGGGTTCGGTACCGGGCCGAGGACCAGCACCGCCACCTGCGGACGCTCGCGCTTGATCTTCACCACCGGGTCGAAGATGCCCGGTTCGGCGGGTGTCGCCGTGCCGATCAGGCACACCTCCGGTGCCCTCGTGATCACCAGTTCCGCCGCCCCCGCGGCGGGCGCCGCCGCGGCGAGCACGCGGTGTCCGCGCAGCTTCAGAGCCGAGGCCAGCGCCTCGGCGAGCAGACGGTGGTCATCGACCACCATGAGCCGCACACCCATCGAGCCCAACCCCCCAGTTCCCCCAGGTC
>NZ_JAAKZX010000385.1 GCF_011045025.1 Streptomyces ureilyticus | reverse complement strand
GGCTGCGGGAGTTGGCGGCGTCGTTCGTGGTGCCCGGCCCCGCCGGGGTGGCCATCCGGGACCGGCTGCGGGTAAGCGAGTCGGATGCGGCGGTGCTCGCCGAGGTCGGGATGTTCCTCGGTTCGCTGGCCGCGGGTGATCTCGCGGAACGCTCCCGGCAGGGCCTGGCGCACGATGCCGCGTCGTGGGCGGCGCGCAAGCAAGGCTTGACGGGGACCCGGCACGATGCGGCAAGCATCGCGGTCGCGCGACGCGCCCTCGGGCACCCGATCCGGCTGGGGGCACCTCCCAGCGGTAGCTGGGGGAGGACGGCACCGCCCCCGGCACACCAGAGCGATGTGCCGGGGCATCGGACCGTCCAGGCCCGACCGGAGATCCGACGGCGTGAGGAAACCCGCCCCCACCTGTCCGGACCGCGCACCGGATGCGCGCCGCCCGGCGGTGGAGCGAAAGCGGGCCACCTGGGGGTACCTCCCAGCGGTAGCTGGGGGAGTGCCCAAAACCGTTCGGGGCACGCGGCTGAGCATGCGTTCTGGCACCAGGACTCACTCCCGCTCAGTCTCTAGGAACGGTGTCCTGGCCCACGACGGCCACGGCACGGCGGAGTTCCGCGTCGGACAGATGGCGGAGGTCGACGGGATCGCCGTCGCCGGGCAGCAGCTGGACGGCTCCCCGCGACGGGTCCCGGAAGCGGGCAAGAAGGTGGGTGCAGGTCGACTTGCCCGCCCCCGAGACGCCGACCAGGGCGAGAGTCTGCCCCGCGGGAACCGTCAGGTCGATTTCGTCCAGCACGGGCCGGCCCCCGTAGTCGAAGCTCACCCGGTGCAGCCGGACGCCCAGCGGGCCCGGTCGAAGCGCCGACATCGCCCTCGCCAGCACCGACCTGCGCAATGTCGTCGCAAACTCAGCCGGCACAGCCTGCGCGTCGTACGGCAGAACCTCGTCGGCCTCATCCGGCGCAGGCTTCTCCATCAACTCCCTGTTCCACGGCACGCTCGCCGAAAACCTGCGCCTCGCGGCCCCCGACGCGGACGACGACCTCCTCGCCGAAACGGCCCGGCTGTGCGGCGTCGACCGGATCGCCCCCATGGACTCCCTCGTCGGGGAGCGCGGCGCCACCCTCTCCGGCGGCCGGCGCGCCCGGATCGCCCTCGCCCGCGCCCTGCTGGCCGAGCCCGGAATCCTCGTACTGGACGAGACGACCGCCCACCTGGACAACGCCGGCGACGCCCAACTCGCCACCGCGCTCCCCAGAGGCAACCGCACCACCATCGTCATAGCCCACCGCCCGGCCACCATCCGCCGAGCCGACCGCATCGCCGTCCTGGAATCCGGCCGCATCACGGAGGAGGGCACCTGGGACGGCCTCATCGCCCGCCCCGAGGGTGCGCTCAACCGCGTACTGGCCGTCACGCCGCCCTGAACCCGGCAGGCCCGAAGCGTGTGGACGTCCCGCAAGCCGCGTACATGTCCCCGTCCGCCTGAGGAGAACAGGCAGTCCCGTTGAGTACGCCCTCCTGTGGGGCCATGCTGAGCACATGGCCGCGGGGTCTGCCCGCGGTGGGCGCGAGAGACGTGTACATGAACCCAGACGTGTTCGGCTCGGGGTGGGAAGCGACCGCCGTCGTGGACGGGGCCGGGAAGATCCTCGCCTGGAGCGAGGGCGCCCGGCGGCTGCTCGGTCACCACTCCGCGGACGCCGTGGGCCGGGACGCCCGGGAACTGCTGGCCGCCGAGCTTCCGTACGCGGTCCGCGGCGCCTGTGCCTCCCGTACGCCGTGGAGCGGTGGCGCCGTGGTCCGCACCCGCGAGGGGCGGCGCCTCGAACTGCTCGCCCACCTCCGGCCGCTGACCGGCGCCGACGAGGCCCCGCTGTGGATCGTCGCGGCCACCGCGGCGGACGAACCCGCCCCCGAGACCCTGAACCGCTGGGCGATCGAGCAGCTGCCCATCGCCGTGGTCGTGTGCGACGACGACATCAGGGTCGTACGCACCAATGAGGCCTTCGCCGCCATGTCGGGAGCGACGGAGGGCCAGCTTCGGGGCCTCGGTCTCGCCGAGCGGATCACCGGCGGGGTCATCGACGGCGCCGACGAGATCCCCCGGCTGGCCGAACAGGCCATGCGAACCGGAGCCGTCGTCCGCCACCAGGCCTATCTGCGGCCCCCGGGAACGAGACGTGAGCGCTCCTGGTCCTCCCTGCTGTACCCGCTCAAGGACCCGCAGGGCCGCGTCCGGGGCGTCGCCTCCGCCGTGTACGACACGACCGAGCAGTACTGGGCGCGGCGGCGGATGTCCGTGGTGAACGCGGCGAGCCTCAGCGTCGGAACCACCCTCGACGTCACGCGCACCGCCCAGGAACTCGCCGAGATCGGCACCGAGGGGTTCGCCGACTTCGTCCTCGTCGATCTGCTCGACGACCTCTTCCGGAACATCGAGGCGGACCTCGCGCCGAGCGCGGGCCTGCCGGTCTTCCGCCGGTGCGCCCAGGCGTCCGTACTGCGCGGCTGCCCGGAGGGCACCGTCGAGATCGGCCAGCGGCACGTCTACGCCGCCGACTCACCGCAGGCCTCGGCCCTCGCCGCCGGCCGTCCCGCCCAGTACCAGCTCGACAGCGCGAGCCTGCCGCCGTGGCTGACCGCGGATACGGACCGTGCCCGCAGCGTCCGCGACCACGGGATCCATGCCCTGCTGGTCGTGCCGTTGCAGGCCCGGGGCGTGACGCTCGGGCTGGCCCAGTTCCACCGTCACCGCATCACCGAGCCCTTCGACGACGAGGATCTGCTGCTGGCGCGGGAGATCGCGACGCGGGCCGCGCTGAGCATCGACAACGCCCGCCGCTACTCCCGTGAGCGGGCCACCGCGGTGACCCTCCAGCGCAGTCTGCTGCAGCGCGGTACGCCGGAGCAGTCCGCGGTGGATGTGGCGACCCGCTATCTGCCGGCCGGCACGCGGGCCGGGGTGGGCGGCGACTGGTTCGACGTGATCCCGCTGTCCGGTGCCCGGGTGGCGCTCGTGGTGGGCGACGTGGTCGGTCACGGGCTGCGGGCCTCGGCCAGCATGGCGCAGTTGCGGACCGCGGTACGTACGCTGGCCGATGTCGACCTGCCGCCGGACGAGTTGCTCACCCAGCTCGACGACGTGGTGATCCGGCTGGCCCGGGAGGAGCCCGACGCACCCGGCTCCGCCGCCGAGGCCCGGCCGGTCGCGGAGTTGAGCGCCACCTGCCTGTACGCGGTGTACGACCCGGTGTCCCGGAGTTGCACGCTCGCCAGCGCGGGCCATGTGCTGCCCGCCGTGGTGACGCCCGACGGCACGGTCGGCTTCCCCGACCTGCCCGTCGGCCCGCCGCTCGGCCTCGGCGGACTGCCCTTCGAGATCTCGGAGTTCGAGCTTGCGGAGGGGAGCGTGCTCGCGCTCTTCACCGACGGGCTGATCGAGGCGAGGGACCGGGACGTCGACACCGGCCTGGCCCTCATGGGCCGGGTGCTCGGCCAACCCGTCCGGTCCCTGGAGAAGTTGTGCGACGACCTGCTGGACGAGCTGCTGCCCGGCCGGCCTGTCGACGACGTCGCCCTTCTGCTGGCCAGGACCCGGGTCCTCGACGCCGCCCGGGTGGCGACGTGGTCCTTGCCGGACAACCCGCAGATCGTCGCCGAGGCCCGTAAGTTCGCGTCCGCTCAACTCGCCGCCTGGGGATTGGACGAAGCGCTGTTCACCACGGAGTTGGTGGTCAGCGAGCTCGTCACCAACGCCATTCGCTATGGCGGCGAGCCCATACGACTCCGTCTGATCCGGGACGCGGTGCTGATCTGCGAGGTCTCCGACGGCAGCAGCACCGCACCCCATCTGCGGCGGGCGCGCGCCTACGACGAGGGAGGCCGGGGCCTCCTTCTCGTAGCGCAGCTCACCGAACGATGGGGGACGCGGCAGACGCCGTCCGGCAAGGTCATCTGGGCGGAGCTGAGCGTTGCGCCCGAGGCCTGACGGGCCTCGCCGGGGGGTCTCCTTTCCCCAGCCCCGCCCCTTCCCGAAACTGGGG
>NZ_JAAKZX010000384.1 GCF_011045025.1 Streptomyces ureilyticus | reverse complement strand
GTTCGGGGCGCACGGGCTCGTCTATCTGGGGCTGTTCGCGGTCGTCACCGTCGTCGCGACCTTCAACTACCGGCGTACGAAGCGGCAGATGGGCGTGAGCGGGGTGGCGGCTGCGGGGAACGGTGAGCAGCAGCAGGTGCCGGGGATGGGGGCGGTGCTGAAGTTCATGCCGCTGATGTCGTTCATGACGCTGTTCACGGTCGCCTTCGTGCCGTTGGCCGCCGCGTTGTACGTGGTGACCAGTACGACGTGGAGTGCGGTCGAGCGGGCTGTGCTGTACCGGGACATGCCGGGGGCGTCGCCGTTGGCGGCTGCCGCCGGGTGAAGGTCCACGTGCTGAACCGGGTCTTGCGGAGTGGACGTACAGCTTGGAGCATCGACCAGACCTCCGATGGTTGTGCACCTGGTGCAGAGAGATGGGGATCATGAAGCTGCTGCGAGTCGGTACGGCTGGGGCGGAGCGGCCCGCGCTGCTCGATGCCGAAGGGGTTCTACGGGACCTGTCGGGCATCGTCGCGGACATCGACGGGGCGCTGCTCGCCGACGACGCGGCGCTCGGCCGGATCCGGAGCGCGGCCGAGGCGGGGGAGCTGCCCGCCCTGGACGCGGCGGGGCTGCGGGTCGGGCCGCCGCTCGCCCGGATCGGCAAGGTTGTCTGCATCGGCCTCAACTACCACGACCACGCCACCGAGACCGGCGCCGAGCCGCCCGCCGAGCCGGTCATCTTCTTCAAGGCGGCGGACACGGTCGTCGGGCCGTACGACACGGTCCTCGTGCCGCGCACGTCGGAGAAGACGGACTGGGAGGTCGAGCTGGCGGTCGTCATCGGGCGTACGGCGCGCTATCTCGGCTCGCACGAGGAGGCGCTCGCGCATGTCGCCGGGTACGCGGTGGCGCACGACGTTTCCGAGCGCGCCTTCCAGATCGAGCGGGGCGGGACGTGGGACAAGGGCAAGAACTGCGAGACGTTCAACCCGCTCGGGCCGTGGCTGGTGACGTCGGACGAGGTGCCGGATCCGCAGCAGCTGTCGCTGAAGTTGTGGGTCAACGGCGAGCTGAAGCAGGACGGCAGCACGGCCGACCAGATCTTTCCCGTGGCTGAAGTGGTGCGGTATGTAAGCCAGTTCATGACGCTTTACCCCGGGGACGTCGTCAATACGGGGACGCCGGCGGGGGTGGCCCTCGGCCAGCCCGAGCCGAAGCCGTTCCTGCGGGCCGGGGACGTGGTGGAGCTGGAGATTGAAGGGCTGGGGCGACAGCGGCAGGAGCTCAAAGACGCGTAGCGCCTCCCGGCGGCAGGTATGACGGCGGCGCTCGGCTTCCCGGCGTGACCAGGAGGCCGAGCGTATCGTTGTACTGCGCGGCTGCCTGAAGACAGGATCGCGATGCCCGAGGAGAGTGACGAGCGCACTCTGGACATGATGTTCGAGTGGCTTGAGCCCGCCCCCGAGGGGTTCAAGTTCGAGATCGTCCAGGGGGCCATCTACATGTGGCCGCAGTGGGACAGCCACTGGGACATCATCTCGGGCATCTGCGAGCAGCTGAGGACCAAGTACCCGCGCAAGCGCCTGAAGTCGGACGTCCGGATCGACTACCCGGGCCGTCTCAACGGCTTCGCCTCCGATGTAACTGCCCTCAAGGAGGGCGCGTTCAAGGACGACAAGGGGCGCTGGCGGTACCAGGACGTCGAGTTCATCGCCGAGGTGATCTACAAGAACACCGCGGCCAACGACTACGGGCCCAAGCTGGAGGCCTACGCCGCTGCCGAAGTGCCGGTCTACCTGATCGTCAACCCGTACACCGCCGAGTGGCACCTCCACACGCTCCCCCACGGCGGCAAGTACCGCGGGAACCTGACCCTCGACTTCGGTGACGAGATCGACCTCACTCAGACCCCGGTCGGCATCAAGCTCACCACGGACGACTTCCCGCGCGAGGCCGGTGCCACCGCCGACCCCGCTAACCCGCGATAAACCGCTCCAACGCCTCCACCACCATCGCGTGATCCTCCAGCTGCGGCAGTCCCGACACCACCACCGCACCGATTACGCCCGCGCCCTCGACCGTGATCGGGAAGGCGCCGCCGTGGGCCGCGTACACGTCCGGGTCGAGGCGGGAGTCGTCCTCGAACGTCGAGCCCTTGGCGCGGAAGCGGGTGCCGACGAGGAGGGACGAGGCGGCGTAGCGCTCTACTACTCGGCGTTTGCGGGTGATCCAGGCGTCGTTGTCGGGGGTGGAGCCGGGGAGGGCGGCGTGGAAGAGCTGTTGGCCGGAGCGGGTGATGTCGATCGCTACCGGGGCGCCCCGCTCGCGGGCGAGGTCGACGAGGAGTGTGCCCAGGGTCCAGGCGTCGTCGTAGGTGAAATGGGGGAGCGTCAACCGGAGCTCCTGGGCCTCGAGTTCGGCGACGCTGGGGGCGAGGGTGGGGACGTCGGTGGGTGCCTTGGGGGTCACAGTGTCACCGCCACTCCGTCGCGGGCCGAGCGGCGCGCGGCTTCCAGTACGTCGAGGGCGGCGGCCGCTTCCAGGGCGGTGACCGGGTTTTCGGCGGTGCTTTGGAGGGCGGCGGCGAGGGCGGCGTAGTACGCGGGGTACGCGCCCGGCAGGGTCGGGACGGGGTGGCCGCCGCCGGTCACGGGGGACTCGCCGGAGCCGAGGCGGCCCCACAGGTCCTCGGGCTCAACTCCCCAGTCTTTGCCGGGCGTTGGGCGTTCGCCCTCGCGGAGGGCGGCTTCCTGGGGGTCCAGGCCGTACTTGACGTAGCCGGCCTTCGAGCCCAGTACCCGGAAGCGGGGGCCGAGTTGGGCGGTGGTGGCGGAGGCGTAGAGGTGGGTGCGGACGCCGCTCGTGTGCGTGATCGCGATGAATGTGTCGTCGTCCGCCTCGGCGCCGGGGCGGCGTACGTCCGACTCCGCGTACACCGAGGCCGCGGGGCCGAAGAGGACCAGTGCCTGGTCGACGACGTGGCTGCCGAGGTCGTACAGCAGACCTCCGACCTCTGCCGGGTCGCCGGACTCGCGCCAGCCGCCCTTGAGCTCGGGGCGCCAGCGTTCGAAGCGGGACTCGAAGCGGTAGACGTCGCCGAGTTCGCCGTCGGCGAGGAGCTTCTGGAGGGTCAGGAAGTCGTGGTCCCAGCGGCGGTTCTGGAAGACGGAGAGGAGCAGGCCGCGTTCGTCGGCCAACGCGGCCAGTTCGCGGGCCTGGGCCGCCGTACCCGCGATCGGCTTGTCGACCACGACCGGGAGGCCCGCCTTGAGGGCGGCGGTGGCGAGCGGGACGTGGGTCTTGTTCGGGGAGGCGATGACGATCAGGTCCAAGTCGTCGGCGCGGGCCCAGAGTTCGTCGGGGGCCGCCGCGATCCGTACGTCCGGGAATTCGGTCCGCGCCTGCTGCTGCCGCTCCGGGTTCGCGGTGACGATCGTGTCGAGGCGGAGTCCCTCGGTGGCGGCGATCAGGGGGGCGTGGAAGACGGAGCCTGCGAGGCCGTAGCCGATGAGGCCTACGCGGAACACGCGGGAGGGGGCGACAGGGGATGTGTGGGTCATGTTCTCCACCATGCCCCCCACTTAAGCAACGCTGTTGCCGAAGGGCAAGCCGGGGGGACAATGGGTTCGTGAACAGGAGCAACGGCGGAGGCGGAGCGAATCTGTACGCACTGCGCGGCTACAACGCGGCGCTGGTGCTCGATCTGCTGCGCAGCGCCGGGCGCGCGGGCATCAGCCGGCTCGAACTCGCCGAGCGTACGGGGCTGACCCCGCAGGCCGTCAGCAAGATCACCGCGCGGCTGCGGGACGACGGCCTGGTCGAGGAGGCGGGACGGCAGGCCTCCACGGGGGGCAAGCCGCGGACGTCGCTGCGCCTCGTGCCGGAGGCCGGACACGCGGTGGGCCTGCACCTCGAACGGGATGAGCTGAGGGCGGTGCCGCCGGTACGCGGCGAGCAGCGCCCGCTCCCGTGCCGTGGCCTGCTCCAGCAGTCGCGCCTCTATGCCGCGGGCGGCTTCACGGACCAGCCGCACCATGCCGGGGTCGCCGTTGTCACGCAGGCAG
>NZ_JAAKZX010000383.1 GCF_011045025.1 Streptomyces ureilyticus | reverse complement strand
GTACATCCAGACCGCCGGGTTGGCGCGCCGAGACCGCGGACGGCTTCGTGCCGGTCACCGAACTCGGCTTCGGCTCCGTCAGCCACCGGCCGCCCCCGCGGCCCTCGACGCCCTCACTCCCCGGGAACGCGAGGTCCTCTCCCTGATCGCGACCGGCCTCGCCAACGCCGAGATCGCCGCTCGCCTGGGCGTTGCCACGGGCACCGTGAAGACCCACGTCAACGCTCTCCTGAGCAAGCTGGATCTACGGGACCGGGTGCAGGCGACGATCTTCGCGTACGACACCGGCCTGGTGCGGCCGAGACCGCCGATCGGCTGAAGGTCGCGTCCTGCGCATCCGGTGACCCAGCAGCGCTCCAGGTATACCCCAGGGTGCAGGAGCAGATCGCCCTCCGGAGCGACGCGGTCTACTGCCCTGGTCGGAGAGGCTGATCCCCAGGACCAGCAGAAAGAGGAAGGCCGTATGGAAGCGACCAAGTCGCCCGACTGGAACGTCGTGGGAATCCTGGGGGCCGCTCGGGGTGCGCGGGGAGACGCCGAGGGAGCCATCGGCACCGAGCATCTACTGGCGGGCATCACCACGGCCAAAGGTCCGGCGCGCGAAGCACTCGCGGAGGAAGGGGCGACCAAGACCGCGCTGCTGACGGTGTTGCGGGACAGGATGCACAGGGACGGCGCGTGGAGCGCCGACGACGACGCCGAGGGAAGCGTCGCCTCGAAGGACCTCCTGGGGGACGACGGCGATCGGCGCACCCACTTCACGGGCGCTGCGGCCAGAGCGCTGACCGTCGCGATGGGGCACGCGCAGCGGGAAGACGCGGCGAAGCTCGGCGCCGAGTATCTGCTGAGGGGACTGCTGGAGGAGGACAACCGCGCTGTGGAGCTGCTGGGCGCATGCGGCATCGCACCGCACGCCGTACGCACCCGCCTCGACGGTGGCTCAGGGAGCCAGGAGGATGACCTCAACCCTCTGCTGCACGCCACCCTCGACGTTCTCCTCGGCCGTAGCCACTATCGTCGGATGTCCCCCCTATGGATGCGGTGGCTGGTCAGATTCAGCGGGGTCAACTGGGCGTCGCTGCCTGCCGGTTGGGTCAGGCTGGAGACCGACGAGCAGGCACGTCGTCTCGGCCATGGCGTGGTGGGCACCGAGCATGTACTGCTCGCGATCCTGGCCACCCACGAGGTCGCGCTCCGGTACCCGCATCTGTCGGGGAAGAGCGCCCCCGACCAGGAAACCCAGTACGCGGGCGGCGAGCGACTGGCACGCCTGGGCATCGACTACGCCTCGGTTCACCGTGCGCTGACCGCCGGTGATCGCGTTCGCCTGACAGCCGATCCCCGGCCCGTCGAGCAGTACGTCGACGAGGCCGCGGGCCTGAACCTGGTGAGTACGGCCGATCCGGGCACCGGCCCCCTGGTCGAGGCCCTCCTGAGCGAGCAGACCCGCGCTCGCCAGCTGATCGACGCGCTGACCAGCACTTCCGGCAACTGAGAGGGCCGGCGGCGGTGGGTGAACGCACGTACGGGACGGGGTGTTGGCGGGTGGGCGGTCCTGTCGTGCGCCCAATGTGGCGGCCTTGAAGATCAGCCGCGTGTAACCCGCCTCGGGCGGCGGGGCATCCGGCTGCGGCAGAGGCCCCACGGCCGACTCCCCGAGATGGACCTGCCCCATTCAGCGATGCCTTCGGGAGCGGCTACTGAGAAACCGCCCGGTTGAAGAGCGTCTCGGCCTCCGTGACCGCCCGTATCAAGGCGGCCGGTTCCGGGGTCAAGTTCCCCACCAGCGCGTCGACTTCACCCAACCGCGCTCGCTCCAGCAACCGCTTCTCGTTGGTGACCCACTCTCCCCGCGCCGCCAGCACCGCGTGCGCCGTCTGCGTTGCCGCGACGGCGATCGCGCCCGCGACCTGGGTGAGGGCGCCCTTCGGGGCGTGGCCGGCCTTCGCGTAGGCGAGGGTGGCGGTGGCGATGCCGTGCCAGCGCTCGGGGGCGGTCTTACGCAAGGCCGGTGGATAGGCGGAGGGGCGGCGTAGTTCACCCCGTAGCACCTGGTTGATGGCGAGCTCGGCGACGAGCAGGTACGTCGGGATTCCTGCGAGGTGGAACATCAGGGGCTCGACCTGGAAGCGGCCCTCCTCCGCTTCCGCCCACACGTGTTCCACCACATCGAGGTCCCGATAGTGGACGTCCACACGTCGGCCGTCGATCGTCAGCCACGCCCCGCCGTTGAAGACTCCACCGCCCCAGCCGCCGATTTCCGAGACCTCGCCGGGCCAGCCGAGGGCTCGCAGATCTTCAGGGTCGAAGGCTCCGCGGTAGTACACCGCCAAATCCCAGTCACTGTCGGGGGTGTGAGTGCCCTGGGCCCGAGAGCCGCCCAGGGTCACCGCCCGGACGGCCGGGAGTGCGGCCAGGCGGTCGGCGACGTGGTCGAGGAAGGCGGAGTCGGTCACTTCGTCCATGGGGCCCCTTCAGCGCCGTACGCAATGCGCGTGGTGCGGAGGCTCCACCGTAATCCCCGGGACTGACATCCCTCGCGGGCTGATAGCCGTCCCTCCCTCAGCCGCAGGGGATGCCCGGCGCGTGCGGCCGGGCATCCCCAAGTCTTGCTGGGCGGGCTGGTCTTCAGGGCCCCCCGTCCCCCGAAGCCCCCGGAGGGGTCAGCGGCCCGCGGCCACCGCGTCGCGCAGGGTGGCCAGTTCGTCGTACATCACCTGGCCGGGGCACTCGGTTTCCATCCAGTCGCGGTGACCGCTGATTTCCGGTACGTCCCTGGTGGTGCCGTTGATCGGGTTGGTGTAGGTGACCTGAGCCTTGGGGTCGACGCCGTGGAGGCGGACGAGGACGCGGGTCAGGCGGGTGAGTGCCTCGCGGGCGGCTTCGGTCGGGCCCTGGGTGGTCAGGGTGCCGAGGAGGGCGATGCCGAGGTTGCCGGAGTTGAAACCCACCGCGTGGAAGGCGGTGACGACTTTGCCGTCGCCGTCGTGGGCGGGGATGCCGTCGTCGCCCGAGAAGCGGCCCTCGTAGATGGTGCCCGCCTCGTCGATGAGGAAGTGGTAGCCGATGTCGCCCCAGTCGTTGGTGACGGCGTGGAGCTCGTATATCGCACGCACGGTGGCGGCGGGGTCCGGGTCGGCGTTGACGGTCGCGGTGTGGTGGACCGTAAGGGTCTGGAACGGGTAGTACGCGGTCGGCGTGTTCTCCGAGCCGTCCGGCTTGAAGCGCAGCGACTCGTCCGCGCCCCAGGCCGCGCGCGTCAGGTAGGCGATGCCGCGCACCCGGGTCGTGTCGGTCGGGACGGCCACCTTGCGCGCCGGGCCCTGCTTCGTGTCGATGGCACAGGAACGCAGCTCGGTGGCGCCGTTCGGGGCCTTCACCTCGTAACCGGACGCCTGGCCTGCGGAGACGAGCAGGACACCGCCGTTACTGTCCGAACAGCCGCTGGCGCTCAGGTCCTTCCAGGCGCCCTGGCTGCCGTCGGCGTCGGTCAGCCGGATGCCGCCACCGGTGGCTTTGCGCGTGCCCGCCCAGGTCAGGCCCACGTAGGCGATGGGAAAGGCGGCCTCGACGGGTGCTTCGCCGGTGGCCGCCTTGGTGCGGGTCTTGGGGAAGTTCTCCGGTGTCGTACCGGGTTCGGCCGCCGTGGTGTCGGCCTCTTTGGCGTCCGCGTCGGTGGACTCCGAGTTGGTGGTCGCCATCACGGCCGGGGTGATCACGGCACCTGCCGCGACCGCGCCTGCGGCGCCGATCAAACCACGCCGGGTGACGCGGGATTTGGGGCGATGGGACGTGGGGGGAACTGTCATCGGGGGGATCCTTACGGGTTCCGTGGTCGTTCCTGACGGCTACTGGGGCATACGGGCCCCGAGCGCCAGCCGTGCTTGAAGACGCAAGGGATCATACGGTTCCGGAATAACGTTTCGGCCACCACCCCCTGTGAAAATGGCGGGAGTTGAGCTACTCGGCGGTAGGGCCGGGGCGCTGCGGTTCGCGGAGTACGCGCAGATCGTCGGCGAGGCGCTCGGCGACCGCGTCGAGCAGTGGATCACCCTCAACGAGCCCTGGTGCAGCGCCTTTCTCGGGTACGGGTCCGGGGTGCACGCT
>NZ_JAAKZX010000382.1 GCF_011045025.1 Streptomyces ureilyticus | reverse complement strand
GCCACCGCGTCCCAGCCGAACTCCCGTACCGCCCGCTCCCGGCCCGCCTCGCCCATCCGCCGACGGGTCTCGGGGTCGGCGAGCAGGGCGTCGAGGGCGCGCGCGAGCTGCGCCGCGTGCTGCTCGGTCGCGGGGTCGATGCCGATCGACGGGGCCACGAACTCCAGCTCGCGCAGCAGCGTCTGGGAGGAGCCCAAGGGGCCGCCGCCCGCGAGGAGTTCGTCGTTCGAGAGCGGGTGCGGGAAGTCGACGGGGACGTACGCACCCGCGTGGTCGTAGTGCCAGACCAGGTGCGACTGCTGGGCGGTCCCCTCGAACATCTCCAGCAACTGCTCGTAGTCGCCGCCCAGTTCGTCCACCGGTGTCACGGCGAGCTGGCAGACCTGGAGCAGGTACGCGCGGCGCAGGAAATGCAGTGCGTCGTAGTCGAAGCCCGCGACGGGGGCCACGTCGCCGGACAGTCCTGGCATGTACTGGTACACCGGCACCGGTGGGAGTCCGGCCTCGCCCAGGACCTTGTCGTAGAGCGCGAGTTCCTCGGCGAAGGGGTTGTCGGGGGTGTGGCACAACACGTCGACGAGTGGGACCAGCCACAGGTCACAGGCCAACAGATGACTCCTCGGATAGCACGGTGGTCAAAGGCAGCGTAATGGCTGACAAGCGCGGTCAGCCCTTGTCGTACAGATCCGTCTACCCACGCCCCATCGCCCCACATCCCCGGGCGCCCCACGAGGTCTCATCCGGCCGCCAGCCGTTCGATGAGCGCGAGCGAGTGCGCGTTGTACGCGGTGACGATCTCGTGCGCCGCCTCGGCGTCGCGGCGCGCCAGGGCGTCCACGAGCGCGGTGTGCCCGGCCCAGAGGCGGCCGCGCAGATCTACCGTACGCAGGTACTGGACCGCGCACACCCAGGACTGGACGCGCAGCCGGTGCAGGAAGTCGGCGAGGTAGGGGTTGCCGAAGAGATTGCTGAGCTCGCGCCAGAAGCGCAGGTCGTAGCCGATCAGGATGTTCAGGTCACCGGCCGCGGCGGCTCGCTCGGCCTCCTCGCCGCGGCGGCGCACTCCGGCGAGGGTGGCGGCGCGGCGCGGATCGTCGGCGCGCGGGTCCAGGGCGGCGCGGGCGGCCCGGCTGATGTCGGACCTCTCGTCCAGATACTGGTGGAACAGGCCGTCGGTGACCAGGCTCCGGGCCTCGATCATGTCCCGGTAGTCGGCCGGCGAGTACTCGTGCACGCGGAAACCGCGGTGCTGGTCCGCCTCCAGCAGCCCCTGCGCCGACAGGTCGACCAGGGCCTCGCGGACGGGAGTCGCGGAGACGCCGTACTGCTCGGCGATCTCCTTCACCGTGAACTCCTGGCCCGGCTGCAGGCGCCCGGCCAGCACCTCGTCGCGCAGCGCGTCCGCGATCTGCTGTCGCAGCGTGCTGCGCGTCACGGCGCCGTTGCCGCCGGTGCCGGGCAAGGTCCTGGTCCTCCTCGATCGGGTCGGTACTCGCGCATAGCTACGAGCGCGTACGTCCATATCTACGAGCACGTCACCATACGCGTTCGAGTTCGCGAGGAACGGGTTATTGACAGCATGCTGTCGAAATGACAGCATGCTTACATAAACATCAAGCCAACCGAGGAGAAGCCATGGTCACCACGACCCCCCGCAAGCCCGTCCACCTTGCCGTGTACGACTCCTTCGCCGACTGGGAGGCCGGGCACGCGACCGCGTTTCTCGCCCGAGCCGGGTACGAGATCCGGACCGTGGGGCCCAGCCGCGCACCGGTGACGAGTATCGGCGGCCTGCGGATCCAGCCGGACCTGGCCCTCGATGACGTACGCCCCGAGGGCAGCTCCCTGCTGATCCTCACCGGTGCCGACCTCTGGGACACGGGCGACGACCTCGCGCCGTTCGCCCGCAAGGCGCGGGAGTTCCTCGACGCGGGCGCCCCCGTCGCCGCCATCTGCGGAGCCACCGCCGGGCTGGCCCGCGACGGGCTGCTCGACGACCGCGACCACACCAGCGCCGTCTCCTTCTATTTGGCCGCCACCGGATACAAGGGCGGCGAGCGGTACGTCGACGCCGACGCCGTGACCGACGGGAAGCTGATCACCGCCGGGCCCACCGAACCCGTCGCGTTCGCCCGCGAGGTGTTCGGGCTGCTCGGCGTGTACGAGGGTGAGGTGCTGGACGCCTGGTACCGGCTGTTCCACGACTCGGACCCGGAGGCGTACGCCGTTCTCGAGGCGGCCGGCCAGTGAGCCGCGAGCGTCAGGACCTGCTCAGCCGCAGCGCCCTCGGCGTCTTCCGGCTCAACGGTCAATTCCTGTCCGTGGCAGAGGAGTTGGCCCGGTCCGCCGGACTGACCGCCGCCTGGTGGCAGGTGCTCGGAGCGGTACTCCACGAGCCGTTGCCCGTCTCCGGGATCGCCCGCGCGATGGGCATCACCCGGCAGAGCGTGCAACGGATCGCCGACCTGCTCGTAGAGAAGGGCCTCGCCGAATACGCGCCCAACCCCGCCCACCGCCGCGCCAAACTGCTCACTCCGACCGAGGAGGGCCGCGCCGCCATGGCGAAGATCCACCCCGGCCACGAGGCCCTCGCCGACCGCCTCGCGGACGCCCTCGGAGACGACGGCTTCGCCGAGACCGTACGCGTGTTGGAACGTCTGTCACAGGCGCTCGATCAGCTCTCGTCGCCCGCGTCACCCGTTACGGATCTTTGAAGTTCTCTCCCGGATGAATCCGGGAGATTCTCCCCTGGATCGCTCCGGGGAGTTTGACAGGTCATGCCTGTCCGGCGACGACCCTTCCGGCCGCAGGAGCAAGTACGGGACTCACTCGGGTTGTTGGGGACTTGGTTGTCGCCCCCGACAGTTCACTGAGCGTATCAAATGGATTACGGAGCGATGTGACGGAGGCCGCCCAGCCCTCCGCCCCGGACGGCCGCACTATCCTCAGCCCGTTGCACACGCACGGGGTAGGGGGCGCCGGCCATGGAGAAGCTGGGACCGGGGGAGCCGTTGGGCATCCCCCAAGCCGGAGGCGGAGGGCGGATCGGCGCGTACCGGCTGCTGGCGCGGCTGGGGTCCGGCGGGATGGGGAACGTGTATCTGGCGCGTTCCGATCGGGGCCGTACCGTCGCCGTGAAGCTGGTGCGGCAGGAGCTCGCCGAGCAGGAGGAGTTCCGGGCGCGGTTCCGGCAGGAGGTGCGGAACGCGCGGCGGGTCGGCGGGTACTGGACCGCACCCGTGCTCGACGCGGACACGGAGGCCGCGATTCCGTGGGTGGCGACCGGTTATGTCGCCGGGCCCTCCCTGCAGACCGTCGTCGGGCACGACCACGGCCCGCTGCCCGAGCGTTCCGTACGCATCCTCGCGGCCGGACTCGCCCACGCCCTCAAGGACATCCACGCCGCCGGGATCGTCCACCGCGACCTCAAACCGTCGAACGTGCTCGTCACGATCGACGGCCCCCGCGTCATCGACTTCGGTATCGCGCGCGCCCTGGAGACGGTGACTGACGGCGGCCTGACGCGGACCGGCGCGCTCGTCGGCTCGCCCGGGTTCATGGCCCCCGAGCAGGTCCGCGGCGACCGCATCACACCGGCCTGCGACGTCTTCTGCCTGGGTTCCGTCCTCGCCTACGCGGCTACCGGCGCCCTTCCCTTCGGCACGGCCAACAGCGGGGTGCACGCCCTGATGTTCCGCATCGCGCAGGAGGAGCCGGACCTGGACCCGCTGCCGGAGGGCCTCGCCGACCTCGTACGGCTCTGTCTGCGCAAGGACCCGGCCGCCCGCCCGAGCCTCGACGACATCCTGGAACGTACCGGCGCGGAGGACACCGTCTTGGACGGCCGCAGCCGCGACCCGTGGCTGCCGAGCATGCTTGTGGCCCAACTGGGCCGCCATGCCGTGCAGTTGCTGGAGACCGAGAATCCGGAGAGTCCGGCGGACCCCGTCAATCCGGCGGACCGGGAGAATCCGGGGCTTCCGGCGGAGGTGGCCGAGAAGGGCGCGAGCGCCGAGGAGTCGGCGGGTCCGGCGGGCTCCGCGGAGGTGGCCGCCGAGGGAGGCGCGGCGGGTCCGGCCGCCGCGGACGCCCTCAAGCCCCGCGCCCCTGCCTCCGCCCCCACG
>NZ_JAAKZX010000381.1 GCF_011045025.1 Streptomyces ureilyticus | reverse complement strand
CCCAGACCCCCGTTATCGGCCTGACGGCCTCGTCCTCAAGCGCCGGACGGGCTGAAAATCAGCCCGTCCGGCGCTTGAGGACCGGGTGGGCGCTCAGCCTCTGATGATCGTCAGTGCCTCGTCCCGAACCTTCGTCATCGTTGCCTCGTCGCGGGCCTCTGCGTTCAGGCGGAGGAGGGGTTCCGTATTGGAGGCGCGGACGTTGAACCACCAGTCGGCGGCGGAGACCGTCAGGCCGTCGAGTTCGTCGAGGGTGACATCGTCGCGGCCCTCGTACGCGGTCTTGATCGCGGCGAGGCGGGCCTCCTGATCGTCGACCGTGGAGTTGATCTCGCCGGAACCGGCGTAGCGGTCGTACTGGGCGACCAGGCCCGACAGCGGGCCCTCCTGGCCGCCGAGGGCCGCGAGGACGTGGAGGGCGGCGAGCATGCCCGTGTCGGCGTTCCAGAAGTCGGCGAAGTAGTAGTGCGCGGAGTGCTCGCCGCCGAAGATGGCGCCGGTCCTGGCCATCTCGGCCTTGATGAACGAGTGGCCCACGCGCGTGCGTACGGGCGTGCCGCCGTTCTCCCGGACCACCTCCGGGACCGACCACGACGTGATCAGGTTGTGGATGACGGCGCCCCTGCCGCCGTGCCTGGCCAGCTCGCGGGAGGCAACCAGGGCGGTGATCGCGGACGGCGTGATCGGGCCGCCGTTCTCGTCGACCACGAAGCAACGGTCGGCATCGCCGTCGAAGGCTATGCCGAGGTCGGCGTCCTCTTCGCGTACGCGCTTCTGGAGGTCGACGATGTTCGCCGGGTCCAGCGGGTTGGCCTCGTGGTTCGGGAACGTGCCGTCCAGTTCGAAGTACATCGGGACGAGGGTGAGGGGCAGGCCGGCGAAGACCGTGGGGACCGTGTGCCCGCCCATGCCGTTGCCCGCGTCGACGACTACCTTCAGGGGGCGGATGGAGGTCAGGTCGACGAGCGAGCGGAGGTGCGCCGCGTAATCCTCCAACGTGTCGCGCTGCGAGATCCTGCCCGGTGTGGCCGCCGGCTCCGGGGCGCTGGAGTCCGCCCAGGTCTCGACGAGTTCGCGGATCTCGGCGAGGCCGGTGTCCTGGCCGACCGGGGCGGCGCCCGCCCGGCACATCTTGATGCCGTTGTACTGCGCGGGGTTGTGCGAGGCCGTGAACATCGCGCCCGGCAGGTCCAGCGCCCCCGACGCGTAGTACAGCTGGTCCGTCGAGCACAGTCCGATCTCGGTCACGTCGACGCCGCGCGCCGCCGCCCCGCGCGCGAAGGCCCGCGACAGGCCCGGCGACGAGGGCCGCATGTCGTGCCCGACCACGATCGCGCTCGCGGCTGTCACCTGCGCGAAGGCCGCACCGAACAGCTCGGCCAGGGGCGTGTCCCACTGGTCCGGGACCACCCCGCGTACGTCATACGCCTTCACGATCTGCGACAGATCAGCAGCCACGGCCGGCCCTCCTGGATTCCTCATCGATGCCCTCAAACTACCCGCCCGTACTGACACTCGACCGGTCGGTCTCCGAGAGATCGCCGAGAGATCGCATCGGGACTGCGCCCGGACTTACGGAAGCATCCACTCCAGTACGACGGAACTCTGCCCGACCACGATCAGGCACATGACCAGCAGCAGCCCGATGCTCCACGGCAACACCTTGCGCAGCAGGTCCCCTTCGCGGCCCGCGAGGCCGACGGCCGCGCACGCGATGGTCAGGTTCTGCGGCGAGATCATCTTCCCCAGGACGCCGCCCGAACTGTTGGCGGCCGCGAGGAGCTCCGGCGAGAGCCCGGACTCCCGTGCCGCGGTGACCTGTAGGGCGCCGAAGAGTGCGTTGGCCGAAGTGTCCGACCCGGAGACCGCGACACCGAACCACCCCAGAACCGGCGACAGGAAGGCGAGCCCCGCGCCGGCCGCCGCCACGAAGTGGCCGATGGTGGCGGCCTGCCCGGAGAGGTTCATGACGTAGGCGAGCGCCAGGACGGACGTCACGGTGAGGATCGCGAACCTCAACTCATGGACGGTGGCCACCCATTCCTTGACGGCCACGCGCGCGTGCACCCCGATAACGGCCGCCGTGCACACCCCGGCGAGCAGCACCAGCGTGCCGCCGGTCGAGATGATCGGCAACGAGAAGACGTTGCCGCTGACGGGCTCCCCGTCCGGGTCCGCGACGTTCAGGAAGGGCCAGTCGAAGGTGCGGGTCGCCTTCGCCAGGAAGTCCTTCACCGCCGGAATCTGGGCCACGGAGAAGATCGCGACAATCAGGGCGTACGGGGCGTAGGCCCGCACCACCTCGGGACGCGGGTCCTCCTCGTCCAGGTCCTCACTGCGTACGCCGGTCAGGACGGCCACGCGTACGGGCTCGGCGGCGGGCCTGCGTGCCTGGGGCATCGCCACCAGGGCGCCCGCTCCGGCCAGGGCGGCACCGATGTCGGCGAGTTGGGCGGAGACGTAGTTGGAGGCCGCGAACTGGGCTACGGCGAAGGCCACTCCGCAGGCCATCGCCGGCACCCAGGTCTCACGCAGTCCGCGCCGCCCGTCCACCAGGCCGACGAGCACGAGCGGCACCACGAGCGCCAGCAGCGGCGTCTGACGGCCCACCACGGAGGCCACCGAGTCCAGGGGCAGTCCGGTGACCTGGGCGAGCGTCACGACCGGCGTGCCCATCGCGCCGAAGGCGACGGGCGCGGTGTTGGCGACCAGCGCGACCACCGCCGCGCGGACGGGTTCAAAGCCGAGCGCGACCAGCATGACGGAGCAGATCGCGACGGGGGCGCCGAAGCCCGCGAGGGCTTCCAGGAGCGCGCCGAAGCAGAACGCGACGACGAGGGCCTGGATACGCGGATCGTCGGAAAGCCGCCCGAAGGACCGGCGCAGGATGTCGAAGTGTCGGGTGCGGACGGTCATCCGGTACACCCACAGGGCGTTGACGACGATCCACAGGATGGGGAAGAGGCCGAAGACGGCGCCCTGTGCGGCGCTGGAGAGCGTCTGGCCGAAGGGCATGCCGTACGCGAGAACGGCGACCAGGGCCGCCGCCGCGAGGCCGATCAGTCCGGCCAGGTGCGCCTTCATGCGGACGCCGCCGAGCAGGACCAGGACGAGAACGAGGGGCAAGGCCGCGACTAACGCGGACAGGCCGAGGGAATCGGCCACGGGCTCCAGTTCTTGGACGTACACAGAACCTCCCCGGATTCCGCGATGCGGAAAAGGATTTCTCGCGGGTGGGGGAATGGTCGTGTCCGCGACAAGCGCTCGTCAATGCCTGTGCAGCAATGCCCATACAGCACGGGTGGGAATGCGCACCGTAAGCGCACAGAATGAAGTTCCCGTCAGACACGGGCGACCGGAGGTGAGGTCAGGAGCCGGAGGGGACGTCAGGACTCCGGCGAGCGCAGCACCCGCAGGTGGCCGCGGCGTGCGACCTCCATCGGGTCCGCACCGCGCGCCCCGCCGGCCTGCGCCGCACGCTCCTGGGGCCGGGCCGCCTCACGCACCGCGTTGGCGAGCGCCTCCAGATCGTCGCCGCTGGGGCGGGAGGGAGCGGAGCCGTCGGCGAGCCGGACGACCTCCCAGCCGCGCGGGGCGGTGAGGCGCTCGGAGTGCTCGGCGCACAGGTCGTAGCAGTGGGGTTCGGCATAGGTGGCGAGCGGGCCGAGGACGGCGGTCGAGTCGGCGTAGACGTACGTCAGCGTCGCGACGGCGGGGCGGCCGCAAGCGGTGCGCGAACAGCGACGTACAGGGCTCACGACGTTGGACGGTACCGCACTCTTGAGCGGGCCGCGACGGATCTTCCCGAGGTCACCCCACCGTGTCGTGCTGTGACACCAGCCACACGAAAATCCGCACGAGTCCGGCTGACCTGCGCGTACGTTCCTGGCCGAAATACCGGACGGCTGGGATCTGATCACCACTTGGTGCAAACCATGTCAATTGCCGTGAGTTCGACGGTTCGTAGAGATACGGAAACGAGCCCAAGCTTGGCTGGAATGGTCATCAAGCGACATGCCCAGCGGCGGCCGCATGCGTGCGGCGGGACCGGTCCATGGAGGTCGGGCTGCCTCGCGGAGGCGGTCGGGCAGCCGCGTGGAGGCCGGGCACCTCGAGCGTACGAGGACTACGCTTCGTCAGTGATGGACAACCCCGTACCCCCCGTATCGCCC
>NZ_JAAKZX010000380.1 GCF_011045025.1 Streptomyces ureilyticus | reverse complement strand
TCCCATCCCGGGGCCGGCCCCGGGATGGGACGGGTAGGGGCGGCGGGGGCGAGACAACCCCCGGCCAGGCGCCGTCACGTCTGCGGCTGCGGAAAAGCCACCGGGCTTCGATACCCCGCCCGGCTCACCGCCCGCACCCCGAAGAACACGTTGTCCTTCGACAGGTCGACCTTGTGTTTCGTCACGTCGCCGACCGGGATCGCGTGCGTCCAGTCGGGCTCCGTGGTCTCGCGCCACACGACCTCGTAGCCCGCGAGGTCGGGCTCGGGGCCGCGGGTCCAGGTCAGCTCGGTGGAGTTCGTCAGCGCGGCGGTGAGGATCTTGGCGCCCCGCGGGGTACCGGGGGCCTGGGCCAGGCTCCAGAGGGCGGCCGCGTTGACCTTCGCCACGCGGGCGATGAAGGGGAAGTCGCAGAACTCCGGCAGGTCCCCGTACTGCTTGCCGTTCTCGACCCGTACGTCCTGGTGCTGATGCGCGTAGTCCTCCGTCGGCTCGGTGAAGCGGGCGGCGGGATAGGCGCGTTCGAGGAACGGGATGTGGTCGCCGCCACGGCGGTAGCGGTCGCGGCGGTAGATGACGCGTACGTTCATGCCGGTCGCGGAGTTGTCCGCCGTGTCCCTCACGAAGCGGGCCAGCTGGCGGGTGGCGGAGTCGTTCTCGCCGCCCACGGAGCGGCGGGTGTCGGCCTGTTCGGGGGTTTCGGACGACGGGACACCCTCCGCGAAGAGGCGGATCGTGTACGGGTCTTTGGTGCCGTCGTCCGCCATCGGGCTGCCCACGATGTCGTTGGTGAACATGCCCTGGACGTCCGCGTCGGCCGACCGGAACCGCTGCGCCATGTGCGCCGCCCCGTACAGCCCCTGCTCCTCCCCCGCCACCGCCGCGAACACGATCGTCGCGGCAGGGCGGCGCTTCGCCATCACCCGAGCCAGTTCCATGGCGACCGCCACGCCCGAGGCGTCGTCGTCCGCGCCCGGAGAGTCGGACGTGGCGTCCATGGGGTCGCTGCACCGGGAGTCGTAATGGCCGGAGACCACGTAGATACGGTCCGGGGTGACCGAGCCGCGCAGGGTCGCGACGACGTTCGTGATGCGGGTGGGTGCGGGGATGCGGTTCGCGGGCTGCTGGACGTACGACTGGAGTTCGGCCGTCATCCGGCCGCCGGAGGCCTTCGCGTACGACTTCATCTGGGCCAGGATCCAGTCGCGGGCCGCGCCGATGCCGCGCTTGGGGTCGTCCTGGGAGGAGAGGGTGTGCCGGGTGCCGAAGGAGGCGAGTTTGCGGACGGTCGCCTCGATGCGCTCGGGGTCGATCTCCCTTAACAGGGCGCGGAGTTCACGGGACGGCGGCTGGGCGGTGGCGGGTGGACGCGTGCCGGTGGGCTCCATGGCCTTGGCCTGCGCGGCGACCGCGTCGGCGGACACCGCCACGGCCGCCGACGCCGCGGCCAGGACGTTTCTTCTGCTGGGACGGATGGGCCGCATGGATCCTCCCGGAACACGGGGTGGGGGGGAACACCGTGACTTGCCATCGTTCTGCACGCACCAGCCAGGGGCAAGGGCGCCCGGGGACCCCTGCCGGCCGATCAGCCGGCCTCGTCGCTCCTGGCCCTCTCGGCGCACAGGTCGGCCCCGGTCAACGTCTCGCACGGCACATGCCCATGCCCGCGGATCACGCTCTGGGCGGTGCCCCCGCGCATATAGGCGAGGAAGCTGTCGGTGAGGGAGCTCGCGGAGGGGCGGCCGTAGGTGTAGGCGTACTCGAGGCCGTAGTACGGGTAGGCGGTCTCGCCCTGCTCCAGATCCTCGACGGAGGACTGGTGACCGTCGATGGCGAGCCGGTGCAGTCCGCGCCGCTCGGTGGCCTGGCTGAGTTCGCTGTAGCCGATGGCGCCGGGGATCTCGGCGACCTTGTCCAGCACCTGCTGCGTGGAGTCGAGCTCGCAGCGCGTGACGGGATAGGACGAGTCCTCCTTGCTGCGGCAGTCCAGCGAGGTGCTGGGCACCCGCTCCCAGCTGTCCAGCACCTCCCGCTGGAACATCTGCCGGGTACCGGAGTCGGCGTCCCGGCTGACGAGGACGACGGGAAGGTCGGGGAGCCGTTCGTCGAGCTGCCGCCAGCGGGTGACCTCGCCGCGGTAGATACGGCGAATGTCGTCCACGGTCAGGCCTCCGCTCGGCCGGACGGCATCGTTGACGACCAGGGTGAACAGGGACAACGCGACACGGTTCGCGGTCAGTTCGGAGTCGTCGATGGTCTTGGGGCCGTCGGAGAAGGCGATGACGGCGGGTGAATCCTTCGATTGGGAGCCCAGGGCGGCGAGTTCGTTGACGCCGGCCGTACTGCCGCGCGCGTCCACGGAGATGTCGGCGCCCTCGCAGTCCTCCTCGTACTCGTCCTCCAGGTCCTCCAGCACGGGCTTGAACGCCGTCGACCCGGTGAGCGTCAGCTTGCCCGTCTCGCATTCGATCGGCGGCGGAGTGTCGTCCCGGGCGACGATGATCGTGGCCAGGGTCATCACGCAGACCGTGAGCAGCACGGTGATCAGCCGGGCCGCGCGGCTGAACAGCGGCGGTTTGTCGTCCGGAAGAACGGCGCTGTTGGGATGCACCTCGCCGTCGCGGATACCGCCGATGATCCGTATGCCGCTGCCGACATCCCCGCCCGACAGCAACACGAGCAGCTTGAAGTGCTCGCCCCGGTTGAGCGGGACCCGGGGGATGCGCAGGACGCCGTCCTGATAGCCGAAACCCGCGGCCGGGGTGAAGTGGTCCATGAGGTGGTCGGTGCCGGCCGGCTGCGTGACCGACACACCCCGGATGAGGCGGTCGCTGAACACCGCGGTGAGACCGTGCCGTTCACGCCCGGTGTAGTCGTTGTCGGCGATGCTCTGCGAGCCGTCGTTCTCGACGCGCAGCAGCACAAGCGTCGCGTCGGACATGTCCGACGCCTCGTCGAACAGCCCGAGCCGTACGTTCGCCCGCCCCGAACGCACGTCGTGACCGATGGGGTTGTCCATCTGCACGCGGTAGCCGAGCCGCTTCCGCCGCGGCACCCGGCGCTCGTACCAGACCATCACCGCGGACGCCACGACACCGACGAGCGCCGTCGTCAGCGCGATGACGTTCTCCGCGCTCAGCCAATCCTGCACGTGAGCCACTCCCCCGAGCATTACGCTGCGGGGTCAAGGTACGGCTCCCGGTGGGGACATTGGGGACACGACAGCGGATGTTCAGCTTCAGTTCAGCGAGTTCGCGCAGTTGTGTACGTCAACTCGCCTCTCAGCCCGTCTTGTTGTACGTCAGCTCGGCCCCGCTCCCGTCGGTCAGGCGGCGCAGGCTGCCGTCCGGGAGGATGGTCAGCTCCGAGGCCTCGCCCGGGGTGCAGGAGCTGGGCGGTTCGCCGACGGTGACCGTGGACGGGCTGATACGCAGCGGGCCGTCGGCGGTGGGGGCCGCGGCGAGCCTCGCCTGGAACACGCAGTGGTACGTACGGTCGCCTTCGTCGCCTTCCAGTCCCTCCGGGCCGTCCGCCGTGAGCGAGAGCACGATGTCGCCGACCTGGCCCTGCTGGATGGTGAGCCTTCGGGTGTTGCTGCCCTGGTCGGTGCCGAAGACCGCCACCCAACTGCCGAGGTACTTGGTGGGGATCACGCCGCCGACCGGGCTCTCCTCCGTGGTCTCCGACGGCTGGGCGGTCGGGTCCGGGTCCTGGCCCTGGTTGGTCGGGTCTGTCGTGGGTGCGCTCGCCGTCGGGGTCGCCGTGGTGTCGCCGCCCGCGCCGTTGCCGTCCCCGCCGCTCATCAGCGCGTAGACCGAGCCGCCCGCGGCGAGCGCGACGACCAGGGCCACCACGAGCAGGAAGGCGGTGGAGCGACCGCTGCGCTGGGGTGGCTGCTGCGGGACGCCGGCTCCCGGCCCGTACGCGGGCCCGTACGGGGGAGTCGAGCCCGTCGCGGGCGCGTACCCCTCGGGCGCGCCCCAGGTGCCGGGCTGCTGCGGGTAGCCGTACCCGGCGGGCTGCGGGTGCTGCTGCGGATAGCCGTAGGCCGGGCCCGGCGGAGGGGTCGGCGGAGGGGTCCCACCCGAGCCGTTGACCGTCGTGGGCAGGTGATCCAGCGGGGCGCTGCCCGGCCTGCCCGGCGGGGGCGGGGCGGACACCGAGGGGTGCGCGGTCTTCCG
>NZ_JAAKZX010000037.1 GCF_011045025.1 Streptomyces ureilyticus | reverse complement strand
GGCCAGCCCCCGGACCCCCGCTCCTCAAACTCCCCCAGCTACCGCTGGGGGGACCCTCAAGGGGCTGAATTCGCAAACGCCGGAGGGGCTGAATTTGCGCGTCCCTGAGCTGACTTCCGAGGCTGAGGTCGGTTCGGCTGCCCTGGCGGAACTTTCCAGCGCAAGCCCGTATCAATCAGCCCGTCTGGGGGCACCTCCCAGCGGTAGCTGGGGGAGTTTGAGGACGAGGCCGTTCAGGCCGATGGGGTCCAGGGGCGAAGCCTTTGGTGGGGTCTGGGGCTTCGCCCCAGCGGGGTCGCAGGGGGGAGCCCCTTGGTATGGGACGGGTAAGGGCGGCGGGGGCGACCCCGTCACCGAGCCTCCGGCGGCCGCTGCCGAGGCATGTTCGGCCGTGCCCCCGGGGCCAAAGGCGGCCGCCCCGGCGCCGACGGGTCCGGGCGCGAAGCCCCGGCCACGGAGGACTGCAAACCCAGCGGAGCGGTCCCGTTGCGGAACTCCACCATCCAGTCCGCCGTCTCCGCCCGCACCAGCTCCGTAACGTCCTCGGAGAACCGCCGCAACACCCCGAGGCACCGCTCGGCAGCATCCGCCGCCGTCCCCTCCGTAGGCCCGAGAACCTCCCGCACACACTCCGACGTCCAGTCGAACTGCAGCGCCTGCAGCCGCCGCTGCACGGCCTGAGCCGTGGCCACGTCCCTTATCCACCCGGACGTGACCCCGAAGAAACGGTCCACCGCCACACACGCGACTCCACCCAGGAGCCCCAGATAACCCCAGGGAGCCACACCGCCCACCACGCCCGTGAGGTCGAGCACGGGCAGCGCGGCCCCGGCCACCGCCCCCACAGCCGTACCGGCCCGAAGCACCCGCGCTCCCCGCCGCTTCCACCCGCGCCCGGCGAGATACCAGGAGGCCGTGGCGAGCGCCCCCGCCTCCACCCACCGGTACAGCTCGTGGAGCCGCTCCGCCGGCTCCGCCCAGTCGCCGACCGGAAACGGCCGGCCCATCAAGTCACCGGGCGCACCGGGCAGGACACCGCTCCCATATCCGTATCCGTCAGCTCGACCGTTCCCCCGCCCGTCACCCCGGCCGTCCTGGGCCGACCCCTCGGGCTGCATCTCCGGCTGGCTCACCGACGCTCCCTCATCGTTACGTTGCGTGACGGTACCGTGGCGCATGGGTGCCGCAAGCTGCTGAAGCGCCCTCACCTTTACTACCTCCCAATGGGTGGCGATGGCCCCGGTATCGGGGGTTTTACGCTCGGACGTGGTTCTTGATCAGGTATAGGCAATCGCCTTGCCTCACTCGAAAGAGTGCTGCGGCGATGCCGCTGTAGACCACGTAGGCTCATGCCCAGACGGGGAGACGCCCGCGCGGGCGGAAAACCCCTGCCCGGACAGCCGTACGGACCAGGAGCTGATCGTGATTCCCGGTGGTGGCCAGCCCAATATGCAGCAGCTGCTCCAGCAGGCCCAGAAGATGCAACAGGACCTCGCGAACGCGCAGGAGGAGCTGGCGCGCACCGAGGTCGACGGTCAGGCGGGCGGCGGCCTGGTGAAGGCGACCGTGACGGGCTCCGGCGAGCTGCGCGCCCTCAAGATCGACCCGAAGGCCGTGGACCCGGAGGACACCGAGACCCTCGCCGACCTGATCGTCGCGGCGGTCCAGGCGGCCAACGAGAACGCGCAGGCGCTCCAGCAGGAGAAGCTCGGCCCGCTGGCCCAGGGCCTGGGCGGCGGCAGCGGCATTCCCGGCCTGCCGTTCTAAGTCAATCCGGCCGTCTCTTCTAAGAAGGCCGGACGCCAACTACCGTACGTACCAAGAGAGCAAGCGCGACTACGGTACGTACCGAGAGAGCGTGAACAGGAAGGCAATCCGTTGTACGAAGGCGTGGTCCAGGACCTCATCGACGAACTGGGGCGGCTCCCCGGCGTCGGTCCCAAGAGCGCGCAGCGGATCGCCTTCCACATCCTCCAGGCGGAGCCGACGGACGTACGGCGTCTCGCGCAGGCCCTCCTCGAAGTGAAGGCCAAGGTCCGCTTCTGCGCCACCTGCGGGAACGTCGCGCAGGAGGAGCTGTGCAACATCTGCCGCGACACGCGCCGCGACCTCGCCGTCATCTGCGTGGTGGAGGAGCCGAAGGATGTCGTGGCGATCGAGCGGACACGGGAGTTCCGGGGCAAGTACCACGTGCTCGGCGGCGCGATCAGCCCGATCGAGGGCGTCGGCCCGGACGACCTGCGGATAAGGGAACTCCTGGCCCGCCTCGCGGACGGCACGGTCACGGAGCTGATCCTGGCCACGGATCCGAACCTGGAGGGCGAGGCGACGGCCACGTATCTCGCCCGCATGATCAAGCCGATGGGCCTCAAGGTCACCCGCCTGGCCAGCGGTCTGCCGGTCGGCGGTGACCTCGAGTATGCCGATGAGGTCACCCTGGGCCGGGCCTTCGAAGGGAGGCGGTTGCTCGATGTCTGAGGTCGCTGAGATATCTGAGACTTCCGAGACGGCTGAGATGAACGCCATTGAGACGGCCGCGCCTTCGCGAGAGGGCGGCTCCTGGATGTCTGAACACTTTTTTGCTCATGAGGAAGGTCGGCTTCTAGATGTCTGACGCCACGCTGCACGCGACCGCTCAGGACCCGGGTGACTTCGCGGTCCAGATCGCGGACCAGGTCGGGAGCTTTCTCGTCGCGGTCACGGAGGTCGCCAAGGGCGACGAGCCGGACTCGGCCGTGCCATTCCTGCTGCTCGAGGTCTCCCAGCTGATGCTGGCGGGCGGCCGCCTCGGCGCCCACGAGGACATCCTTCCCGAGGAGCGTTACGAGCCCGACCTCGGCCCCGAGCCGGACGTGGACGAACTCCGCGAGCGCCTGGCCGCGCTGCTCGACCCGATCGACGTCTACTCCGAGGTCTTCGACCCGTACGAGCACCGCAAGGGCCGGGTCCCCGCCCGTATCTCAGACGACCTGGCCGACGTCATCACCGACCTCCGCCACGGCATGGCCCACTACAAGGCGGGCCGCACCACGGAGGCCCTGTGGTGGTGGCAGTTCTCCTACTTCTCCAACTGGGGCTCCACGGCCTCCGCCACCCTCCGAGCCCTCCAGTCCCTGGTGGCCCACGTACGCCTGAACCAGCCCCTGGAAGAACTCGACGGCCTCGACACCGACCAGGACCTCAACGAGGACGCCCTGGAGGAGGAGGCCGGCCGGGTCATGGCGGAGGAACTGGCGGGGCCGCTGGGGTTGCGCGAGGTCAAGTAACGAAGGCCTCCACCCATCGGTGGAGTCGTGCTGCTCAAGCTTGCAGAGGAGGATCCTGTGCCGGCGGACCTCGTCGAAGAGGCCGTCGACATGCTGGCAGCGAGCGGTCCCGCGCTGGGGCGTCCGCTCGTCGACCGGCTTTCGGGCTGCCGCACCCATAACCTCAAGGAGCTACGTCCAGGGATGAGGTGTCCGATGCCGAATGGGAGTCCCGCAAGCAGGCGGCCCGTACGGCGACTGAGGCGTACGTGGTGGGCCACCACCTGCGGGAGAACCGAGAGGAGCAGGGGCTGACTCAGGCTCAGGTAGCCGAGTTGGTCGGGACCTCGCAGGGCCGGGTTTCCCAGATCGAGCGGGGAGAGATCCACAACCTCGAGACGACGCGTATGTATGCGCAGGCGCTGGGAGCCAGAGTCACCGTGACCATCGAATACGGGGACCGGACGGTCGGGGCGGCCTGGCTATTCTCCTTCGTATGTCGATGAGTTGGGCGTGCGAAATGTGGGGCGCGGCGGGCATCCTGCGCCCCACAGCGCGTGTACGGAGATAGCCCAACCAGCCAAGTCGGTACGTGGTTGAGGGCGCGTAACTAGTAAGGGTGACGTTCCGCGATCGGCCTGCATCTGAACGTAAAGTCACTCTAGGTTCGCGGCAAAAGATCGGCCCCGGTCGGTGCGCCAACACCGGCTCCGGGGCCTGGCCCTACGGATCGAACGGACTCGATCGTGGCTTACGCCCAGCCTAGCCCTGCCCTGCCGCGCCCCACCCGCCTCATGGCTAAAACGGGCTACGGAAAGCGCGCCGTGGGTGACGAATCCCCGCATGCGGACGCGGACTTCGCGCATCTGTGCCTCCGAGACGCCGATGCGGGCGCGCCCGTGCGCCTCCGCGCGCCGGTGGCCCCAGCGGAGTTCCTGGATTACATTCGTAATATGGCAGAGAAGGTGAAGTTCAGCGTGAGTGTTGATGCCGAGCTCGGAACGGCAGTGCGGCAATACGCCGCTGCCGAGGACGAGCAGATCTCGGCGGTGATCAGCCGGGCACTGGAGCAGTACCTCGACAAGCGCCGCATCGTCCGTGAAGGGTTGCGGGCGATGGACGAGTACTTCGACGAGCATGGCTGGCCCACGTCCGATGAGCAGGCAGAAGCTCGGGCATGGGTTGACGATCTCTTCGGGGAAGAGCACCGGGAGCAGCGCAGCGCATGAAGCATGTTGTCTACGACAGCGGCGCGCTGATCGCTGCGGCCAAGAACAACCAGCGGTTCCTGTGGCGGCACAGGGAGGCGCTGGCGTCCGGTGTCTCGGTGCTGGTGCCTGCGGGTGTGCTTGCCCAGTGCTGGGATGAGCGGGCTTCGGCGGCGCGTCTGCATCGGGTGCTGAACGGCTGCGAAATTCTGCCGCTCACGGAGATGGCCGCCAAGGCCGCGGGCGCGCTCTGCCGTCGCAATGGGACCTCGGACGTGGTCGATGCGAGTGTCGTCCTCGCGTCGATCGCGTACGACGAGGCACCGATCGTCACCGATGACCTGGGTGACATCCGCGACCTGGTCGAATGCGCGAACCGTAAGCGCATCCGCGTCGAACGTCCCTGAACGAGTTCGACTACTGGCCAAGGGGTCACAACCCCCACAACCCCTTGGCCAGGGTGGTGATCCCGCCCCCCAAAGCCAACAGCAGTACCAACCCCCGAGCCCGCTTCTCCGGAACCCGAGGCGCCAGCGCCCGCCCCACGGCGGCTCCGGCGGCCATGCCGGTCGCGGCCAACAGCCATACGGGCGCAGGGAGTTGGGGCACCCCGTTCGCGGCGACGGAGAACGCGTTCACGAGCACTCCGTAGAAGAACGCGTTCGGGACGAACTCTCGTACCGGCCAGCCCGCGTTGACCGCGTACAGGGAGATCGGCGGGCCGCCGACCCCGGCGGCGGAGTTCATGAACCCGCCCAGTGCTCCCGCGGTCACCGCACCGCCGGTGCCGCGCAGGGCCGGCACCCTGACGCCCCGCATGACCAGCAGCACGGCCACCGTCACCAGCGAGCCCATGAAGGCGAGCAGGACGGGCTCGGGCAGTCGCCGGGCCACCCATGTCCCGGCCGGTACGGTGCACGCCGCCGCGGCGCACAGCGGCACCATCGCCCGCAGCCGAACTTGCCGCCAGCCGCCCGCGAGCCCGACGAGACAGATGACCCCGCCGGCGCAGTTGGCCAGTGCGACGCCTTCGGCCGGGCCGAGCAGGAGCACGAGCGCGGGTACGGCGACCAGTGCGAAGCCCATGCCGGTCAGCCACTGCACGGAGGAACCGAGCAGGATGATGCCGCCCAGCAGCAGGTTCGCCGCCCATGCGCCCGTGATCAAAGCGTCACCCTCCGTCTTTGGACAGATGTTGTCCGACCCCTGCACGTCCGCTGGATCAGCCCTAACCGGCGCCACGCGAGTCTTGAGTCACTCCCACCGCAGAGAAAGCGGAAGGGAGCAACTTACCTAGACCGCACTGGAGTTGCGATGACCCGCAAGACCCGTATACGCGCCGCGATTGTCACCGCCACCGCCCTCGTCTCCGTCGCCACGGTGACCGCGGGGCTCAGCGCGGCCTCGCCCGAGAAGGCCGGCAAGCCCTCGAAGAAGGAGGTCGCCGCCCTCTTCGACACGTGGAACGCGACCCTGCAGACCGGCGACCCGGAGAAGGTGGCCGACCTCTACGCCAAGGACGCGGTGCTGCTGCCCACCCTGTCGCCCGAGGTGCGTACGAACCGCGCCGGCATCGTCGACTACATGGAGCACTTCCTCGAGAACAAGCCGCGCGGCGAGAAGGTCAAGACCGTCATCAACGTTCTCGACCACAACTCCGCGATCGACGCCGGCCTGTACAACTTCCACATCACCGACCCCGAGACCGGCGAGAAGTCGGTTGCCGAGGCCCGTTACACGTACGAGTACGAGAAGCGCAACGGCGAGTGGAAGATCGTCAACCACCACTCTTCGGTGCTGCCCGCAGGCTGATCGACACGCACAAACCACGCCCGGGAGCGTCCTCCAGCGCAACGGTCCCGCCGTCGTCCGTCACCAACTGCCTGACGACGGCGAGTCCGAGGCCGGAGCCGGAGCGCCCGGTGAGGCCCTGGCCGCGCCAGAAGCGGTCGAAGGCACGGGACTTCTCGGCCTCCGACATACCGGGGCCCTGGTCCATCACCTTCAGCACCACCTGATCGCCCTTGGACTCCGCATGGACGGTGATGGTCGCGCCGTCCGGTGAGACCTCCAGGGCGTTGGAGAGCACGTTGTCCAGGACCTGGTCCAGATGACCGGGACTGGCCAACACAAGAAGCCGGCCGTCGGCACTCCCCCTGAGCGCGATCGACACTCCGCGCTCGTCGGCGGCCGGCCGCCACACCGCCAGCCGCTCCTCCAGTACGTCACCGAGCGGCAGCGGTTCCGCGGCAGTCACCTTGGCCTCGGCCCGTGCCAGTACCAGCAGGTCGTTGACCAGGCGGCTCATCCGGACCACCTCCGCCGTCGCCTGCTCCACGTCCTCCTTGACGAACTCGTCGTCCACACCGTCGGCGATGTTGTCCAGCGACAGGCGCAGCGCCGTCAGAGGCGTACGGAGCTGGTGGGAGGCGTCCGCGACGAAGATGCGCTGCGCGGACATGAGGGTGTCGAGGCGTTCGGCGCCCTGGTTGAGCGTACGAGCCAGGGTCTGTGTCTCCTGGGGGCCCGTCGCGGGAGAACGGGCCGTCAGGTCACCGTCGCTGAACTTGCTTGCCATGTCGTTGAGTTGGCGCAGCGGGCGGGTCAGCCGGCGGGCCACCACGGCGCCGATCACGGCGGCCACGGCCAGCACGAGCCCGGCGAGGATCGCCCGGAAGCCCCAGATGCTCCACAGCCGTCCGGTGAGGTCCTCGGTCGAGTACTCGATGCGTACGGCTCCGACTACCGGGCCCTTCGCATCGTCCGCACCCTGATTCGTGTGGGCGGGAACGGTGACCACCAGGTGCGGACCCCAGATGAAGGAGGAGCCCCAGTCGCTGGTGGGCTTGCCTTCGTCCAGAGCCTTGGTGAGGGCCGCGTCCTGGTCCGGCTGGGGCAGCTCCCCCGCGCAGGGCTCCTCCTCGGAGAGGACCTGGACATCGTCGGGCGTCTTAAGGCTGTACGCCGTGCCCATCTCCTCCAGGGCCTGGCATGAGGCTTGGCTGCCGTTGCCCAACAGGAGCGCCATGGTCCTGGCCTCGCGCTCGACAGACAGCTTGGTGTCGTCCCGCAACTGGTCGGTGAGCGTGAAGGCCACCGGCACGGTGAACAAGGCGATCGCGACGGCGACGAGAAGGACGTAACTGCGGATGAGCTGGCGGATCATGAGGTGCTGCCGCCGCCCTTGCCGCCGCCGTTCCCGCCGACGCCGCGGTTCCTGCCGTTTCCGCTTCCGCCGTTCCCCGCGCCCTCGCCCGGATCGCCGTCCTCGTGGACGATCAGACGGAAGCCGACACCCCGTACCGCCTCGATCGTGATCGCGTCCGCGAGTTTCCGCCGCAGCGCCGCCACATGGACGTCCAGCGTCTTGGTCGGCCCGAACCAGTTCGCGTCCCAGACCGCTTCCATGATCTGTTCGCGCGACATCAGCGCGCCGGGCTCCTGGGTGAGGAACGCGAGCAGGTCGTACTCCTTGGGCGCGAGGGCCAGTTCCTCGTCGTCCAGTCGTACGCGGGCGGCCTTGCGGTCGATGGTCAGGCGCGGCCCGTACCGGTCGGGGCCGGTGTCCGCCGACGCTTCGGTGGCGCGCGGCTGCATCCGCCGCATCACCGCCCGGATGCGCGCGATGACCTCCCGTACGCCGAAGGGCTTGGAGACGTAGTCGTCGGCGCCCAGCTCCAGGCCCACCACCCGGTCCGTCTCGTCGCTGCGCGCACTGATCACGATGATCGGCACGTTGCCGCGTTCCCGCAGGGCCTTGCAGACGTCGAGGCCGTCGGTGTCGGGCAGTCCGAGGTCGAGGAGGACGACGTCGTACGGCCCTTGATGAGCCAGGGCATCGCGGCCCGTGGTGACCCATTCCACCTCGAAGCCGTATCGCGTCAGGCCGCGTCGGAGCGACTGGGCGATCGGTTCGTCGTCTTCCACCAGGAGTACGCGCACAGCCGGAACCTTAATGCTTGAAAACTCAGGCTCATCGCCGGGTGTGACTCGGCGCACTTTCGGCGCACTTTTCCGAGTGGGCCCTGACTGAGGGGGCATGTGCGGTCCTGGAGCGGCCGGGCCGCCGGGGCCGTTGGCAGCACTCGGCGACAGGGCCGAGTGATCACGTCGTGAGCGGGACATCTCACGATGCGATAACACCCGGGTGGTGTTCGGCCGCTCGTTAGACTGAGCCGACCGCAGTGTGCGGTACGAGACGGAATGAGCGAGGAGCGCACGTGGGCCTTGTCGTGCAGAAGTACGGAGGCTCCTCCGTAGCGGATGCCGAAGGCATCAAGCGAGTCGCCAAGCGGATCGTCGACGCCAAGAAGAACGGCCACCAGGTGGTCGTCGTGGTGTCGGCGATGGGTGACACGACGGATGAGTTGATCGATCTCGCCGAGCAGGTATCCCCGATTCCTGCCGGGCGGGAGTTCGACATGCTGCTGACCGCCGGAGAGCGGATCTCCATGGCCCTGCTGGCGATGGCGATCAAAAACCTGGGCCACGAGGCCCAGAGCTTCACCGGCAGCCAGGCAGGTGTGATCACCGACTCGGTCCACAACAAAGCGCGGATCATCGATGTCACACCGGGCCGGATCCGGACGTCGGTCGACGAGGGCAACATCGCCATCGTCGCCGGGTTCCAGGGCGTCAGCCAGGACAAGAAGGACATCACGACCCTCGGCCGGGGCGGATCCGACACCACGGCGGTCGCGCTGGCCGCGGCCCTCGACGCCGACGTCTGCGAGATCTACACCGACGTCGACGGTGTGTTCACCGCCGACCCGCGCGTGGTGAAGAAGGCCCGGAAGATCGACTGGATCTCCTTCGAGGACATGCTGGAACTGGCGTCCTCCGGGTCCAAGGTGCTGCTCCACCGCTGTGTGGAGTACGCCCGCCGCTACAACATCCCGATCCATGTGCGCTCGTCCTTCAGCGGACTCAAGGGCACCTGGGTCAGCAACGAGCCGATTGAGCAAGGGGACCAGAAGGTGGAGCAGGCCATCATCTCCGGTGTCGCACACGACACCTCCGAGGCCAAGGTCACGGTCGTCGGTGTCCCGGACAAGCCGGGCGAGGCCGCCGTCATCTTCCGCGCCATCGCCGATGCCGAGATCAACATCGACATGGTCGTGCAGAACGTGTCCGCCGCCTCCACCGGCCTGACGGACATCTCCTTCACGCTCCCCAAGACCGAGGGCCGCAAGGCCATCGACGCGCTGGAGCGGGCGAAGACGGCGATCGGCTTCGAGTCGCTGCGTTACGACGACCAGATCGGCAAGATCTCCCTGGTCGGTGCCGGTATGAAGACCAACCCGGGCGTCACGGCGGGCTTCTTCGAGGCGCTGTCCGGCGCGGGCGTGAACATCGAGCTGATCTCGACCTCCGAGATCCGCATCTCGGTGGTCACCCGCGCCGACGACGTCAACGAAGCCGTCCGTGCCGTGCACACCGCCTTCGGTCTCGACTCCGACAGCGACGAAGCCGTCGTCTACGGAGGCACCGGGCGATGACCGTCCTCTCCTACGGAGGCCTCTCGTACGGAGGCACCGGCCGCCGATGACCGCGGTTGCGGGGCGGGCCGGAAAGCCGACGCTCGCGGTCGTGGGAGCGACCGGAGCCGTCGGTACGGTCATGCTTCAGATCCTGTCCCAGCGCGCGGACATCTGGGGCGAGATCCGTCTGATCGCCTCGCCGCGCTCGGCCGGCCGCAAGCTGGCCCTGCGCGGCGAGGAGGTCGAGGTCGTGGCACTCACCGAGGCCGCCTTCGACGGCGTCGACGTCGCCATGTTCGACGTACCGGACGAAGTGGCTGAGCGGTGGGCGCCCATCGCCGCGTCCAAGGGCGTGGTCGTGGTCGACAACTCCGGCGCCTTCCGGATGGACCCGGATGTGCCGCTGGTGGTCCCGGAGGTCAATCCGCATGCCGCGCGCCTGAGGCCGCGCGGCATCGTTTCCAACCCCAACTGCACGACGCTGTCCATGATCGTGGCCCTCGGCGCACTGCATGCGCACTTCTCGCTGCGTGAGCTGGTGGTGTCCTCGTACCAGGCGGTGAGCGGTGCCGGACGCCGGGGCGTCGACACCCTGCGACAGCAGCTGTCGCTCGTCGCGGGTACGGAGCTGGGGACGACCCCCGGTGACGTACGCCGCGCCGTGGGGGACAACACCGGGCCGTTCCCCGAGCCGGTGGCGCTCAATGTGGTGCCGTGGGCCGGGACTCCGCGGGAGGACGGGTGGTCCTCGGAGGAGATGAAGGTACGGGACGAGTCCCGCAAGATACTCGGGCTGCCGGACCTCCGCGTCGCCGTCACCTGCGTACGCGTGCCCGTCGTCACCACGCACTCGCTGACCGTCCACGCCTGCTTCGAGCACGAGGTCACCGTCGACCAGGCCCGCGAGATCATCGCCACAGCGCCCGGGGTGGTGCTTTTCGACGATCCGGCCGCCGGGGAGTTCCCGACACCGGCTGACGTAGTGGGCACGGATCCCACCTGGGTGGGGCGCGTACGGCGGGCTCTTGACGATCCGACGGCGCTCGAACTTTTCGTGTGCGGGGACAACTTGCGGAAGGGGTCCGCGCTGAACACGGCGCAGATCGCTGAGCTGGTGGCGGGGGAGATGAAGGGGGCCGGGAACAGGGCCGAGGCATGAGTAACTGTCCTGAGTGCGGGCCGGTTTGCCGATGATCGTGTGGTCCTGGGCTGAAACGTTTGTAGAATCTGTGAGAGTTTGATGGTTCGCCCATTGGTCCGGACCTAGAACCGAGGCCTTCGGCGTCCGAAGATTTTCCTCCCCGCCCTCCGCAACCGTGCGGAGGGCGGGGAGCGTCTTTGGGGTCGCCCTTGAGGGGTGTCCGGACGCCGCGATCACATGGGCATAGAGGAAGAGCTGGTACGCATGAGGGCATACAACGCGTTGACAGGCGCGTTGCCGGTCGCGCCGGGGGGCGCGCGGTCTGACGCAAATGTGATGCCTGTCGCGTACAACCCCGACAGGGGTAAACGTGTCCAACATGCGTGGCAGAGGTACTCGAATTCCCAGCTGCGCGCGGCACAGCCCTGCGCCCGCCCCGTCGGCCCCGCTTGTCCGGTGGGCCCGGCGGCATGCCGGTGATCGCGCCCATGCCCGCAGCTCGGCCCGCACGCATCCCGGATCAGCGCGAGGGCGCTGACGACGCGATGGCCGCGGGCACCACCGTCGACCATCTCACCGAGACCTACCGCGCCCACTACCGCTCTCTCCTGGGCCTCGCGGCGCTCCTCCTCGACGACACCGCCTCCTGCGAGGACGTCGTCCAGGAGGCCTTCATCCGGGTGCACTCGGCGCGCAAACGCGTGCGCGACCCGGAGAAGACCCTCGCGTATCTGCGCCAGACCGTCGTGAACCTGTCGCGCTCCGCGCTGCGCCGCCGCATCCTCGGCCTGAAGCTGCTGACCAAGCCGATGCCCGACATGGCGAGCGCCGAGGAGGGCGCGTACGACCTGCTGGAGCGCGACGACCTGATCAAGGCCATGAAGGGACTCCAGCGCCGGCAGCGCGAGGTCCTCGTCCTTCGCTACTTCGCGGACATGACCGAGGTGCAGGTCGCCGAGACGCTGGGCATTTCGCTGGGCTCGGTGAAGGCGTACGGCTCGCGCGGCATCGCGGCCCTGCGCGTCGCCATGGAGGCTTCGGCATGAGCGACCACGATCGCGACCGGGCTCGCGACGACAACGAGTACGAGCATGGGTACGAGCACGATCATGAACGGCACGCTGGAAACGGCACTGGGAACGGAACTGTGAATCACGGCCACTCGGAGAATCCGGGCCCGCGGAAGTCGAGCGGGCCGGGGGAGTCGAGCGGGCCTGGGGCGCCTGGCGGATCTGAGGCGCCTGGGGCGCCTGGCGGGTCTAGCGCGTCGAGTGCGCCGGGTTCGGCAGGGGGCTTCGGAGTGCCGGATGTCTCGGGTGGCATCGGTTCAGGAAGTGCGGAGGGCGCCGGTCTGGAAGGCCTGGCCTCCGACGAGCTGGCCCTGCGCAGGATGCTGCACCAGGCCGTGCAGGAGCTCGAGCCCGCCGACGACGACGCCGTGCTGCAGCATCTGCGGCGCGCGGTACCGGTCCGGCGGGCCCGCAAGCGCCAGGCCGTGGTCGGCATGGCCGCCGCCGCGCTCTTCGTCGGCACGGCCATCCCGGCCCTCGTGCACGTCTCGAACTCCACCGGCTCCGACGCCGACCCGTCCATCGCCGGCCACAAGACCTCGCAGACCCAGGGCGGGTCCAGCCAGGGCGGCTCCTCCCAGGACAGCGACGCAAGCGGCCCCGGCAGCTCTCCGGGCAAGGACAAAGAGAAGGACAAGGAAGACAAGAAGGAGACGCCGGGCGAGGACAAGGAGGAGAGCGGCGGCGCATCCACCGGCGGAGCGGAACCGACGCTCTCGGCCGCCGACGCACCCGCCTGTACGTCCACGCAGCTCGGCAACGCCACCTCGAACGTCGGCTCCCCGGACGCCGCCGGCGCCGTCTACGGCACCTTCCAGATCGCCAACGTCTCCGCCGCCACCTGCACGGTCACCGGCTCCGGCACCGTCTCAGCCCTCCCGCAGGGCGCGGCGGACGCGTCCAAGATCCAGGTGGTCTCCCATACTTCGGGCGGCGAGGCGACCGGGCTGCCCGACCCGTCGGCCGAGGTCAGCACGCTGGTACTGCAACCGGGGGCGGCATACGAGGTGAAGTTCGCCTTCGTGCCCTCGGAGACCTGCCCGACCGTTCCCGACGACGACCCCACGCCACCCGACGAGCCGACGCCCACGGACGGCACCACCACCGGTGGCGACAGCGGTGGTACGACCTCGGGTTCGGAGGGCGGCACCGGCGACGGCACAACCACGCAGCTCGCCCCGGAGGAAGGCGTCCAGGACGGCAGCGTCGTGGTGTCCAACACGGCGGAGGACGGCGCCCCGACAGCGTCAGCGACCGTGCCCGACGCCTGTGCGGGAACGGTGTACCGGACTGGGGTGCTGGCGGCGTCCTGACGCCGGGCTGACCTGCCAAGGTTCGCTCAGCACCGCGCCCCCGAGAGGGCCGCAGGCCCGTTAGGGGCGCGGGGCTGCATCAATGTGCGGCTCCGCCGGGATGGGGGGTCCCCCGCTCATGGAGGGCCCGCTCATGGGGGTCCCCCCGCTAGCGAAGCCGAGAGTGGGGGAGAAGCCGAGAGTGGAGGAGCGACCAGCCACGACGGACCCGCAGCGTCGAACCAATCCGGCGGAGCCAGCGCTTAGCGGGCTCCTGGCATCAGGCCGTACGCGAGGCTGATGCCGTGCGTCAGGCCGTAGGCGAGGCCGACGCCTTCGGCTCGTCGCGCGCCTCGTCGGCGGGTTCGGCCGACTCGGCGGATTCGGCGGGACCGCTCGTCGGCTCCGCGGCGAGCCCCAGCTCCGCGTCCTGTGCGAACTCCACCTCCCTGCGCAGCAGTCGGTACCACATGAAGACCACGAAGCCCGCGAAGACGAACCACTCGCCGGTGTAGCCGAGGTTCTGGAACGCCTTCAGGTCCAGTCCCGTGTCCTGCGGCGCCTTCGCGGGCACCGCCGTCATCCCCGCGTCGGCCTCGGCGAGCGTGACCCAGGCGTCGTACACGTCGTACGGCACCACGTTCACCAACGATGCCGCGCTGATCGCGCCCGTCTGACCGGCGGGCAGACCACCGGCCGCGCTCACGCCGTCCGAGCCGGGGCTCTCGGACGCCTGGAGCGCGCCGGTCACGGTGACCTCGCCGGTCGGGGCGGCCGGGGCCTTCGCGGCGTCGGCGTCACCGGGCTGCCAGCCCCGGACCACGGGCAGGGCCTTGCCGTCGTCGGTACGCAGCATCGTCAGGACGTAGTAACCGCGCTTGCCGTCCAGCTCCCGGTCCGGCACGAGCAACTGCTTCCCGTACCGGCCGGTCGCCGTGGCCTGCCGGCCGGACGTCTCCTTGTCCACGGGCAGCAACTCGGCGAGGGGCCTGGCCGCTTCCCGCTGGTCCTCGGACACCTTCTCCTCGGCCGTGCGGTGGCTCTCGACGCGGTCCTCGAACCGCCCCAACTGCCATGACCCCATGAACACGCAGAAGGGGATGGCCAGCAGTACGAAGACGTTGATCGCCCACCAGCGGGGGGTGGTCAGCAGGAACCGGTACACGCCCTCCACGTTACGGGGCCCCTGCCCGAAGCCCGGGTGAGGGGTGGCCCCTCGCTGCGGCCCCGGCAAGTGAGCCCTCTGCTCTCACCTCCCCAGGTGCCGCTCCGCGAAGTCCAGTTCCAGGCGGACCTGCTTGATGCGTTCGTCGACCACCAGGGAGCCGTGGCCCGCGTCGTAGCGGTACACCTCGTGGACGGCGTCGCGGGCGGCGAGGCGGGTGACGTAGTTCTCCACCTGGCGGATGGGGCAGCGGGGGTCGTTCACGCCTGCGGAGATGTAGACGGGGGCCTTGACCGCGTCGACGTACGTCAGAGGGGACGAGGCCTCGAAGCGCTCGGGGACCTCCTCCGGTGTGCCGCCGAGAAGGGTGCGGTCCATCGCCTTCAGGGCCTCCATCTCGTCGTGGTACGCCGTGACGTAGTCCGCGACCGGTACCGCCGCGATGCCGAGGGCCCACGCGTCCGGCTCGGTGCCGAGGCCCAGGAGTGTGAGGTACCCGCCCCAGGAGCCGCCCGTGAGGATCAGCCGGTCGGGGTCGGCGAGGCCGGAGGTCACCGCCCACTCCCGGACGGCCGCCACGTCCTCCAGCTCGATCAGGCCGACCCGGTGTTTGAGCGCGTCCGTCCACTCCCGCCCGTAGCCGGTCGAGCCGCGGTAGTTGATCCGGATCACCATGTACCCGTGGTCCACCCACGCCGCCGGTCCCGCCGCGAAGGAGTCGCTGTCGTGCCACGTCGGGCCGCCGTGGATGTCGAAGACGGTGGGCAGGGGGCCCGCCACTCCCGCGGGCCGCTGCACGAGGGCGTGGATGCGCCCGCCCGGACCGTCCACCCATACGTCCTGAACGAGCACCGATCCCGGAGACTTCATCCCGGGAGGATCCAGGACCACCTCGCCGGACGTCGAGCGGACCACCGGCGGCTCGGCAGCCGACGACCACAGATACTCCACGCTGCCGTCCGGGCGGGCCGTCGCCCCCGACACCGTGCCCTTCGGCGTCGGGATCCGCTCGAGCCGGCGGGACGCCAGGTCGTACCGCCACAGCTCGCTGCGTGCCTCGTAGCTGTGCACGACCAGCAGTGCGGAACCGTCCGGGTACCACTCGGCGCTCAGGTCGCCGTCCAGCCGCCCGGTCAGCGCCAGGTCGGTCTCCTCGCCGGACGCCACGTCCCACAGCATCGGCTCCCAGCGCCCGCGCCGCTGATGCCCGACCAACAGCCGGGTGTCGCCGTCGACCGGGGCGAAGCCCAGCACCTCAAGGCCCAGCTCGACCGTGCCGCCCTTGGTGTCGTCCAGCTCCGCGACCGCCGAACCGTCCAGCCGCAGCACCCGCAGCGCCGAGTGCATCGCGTCGCCGTGCTCGGTGTGCTCGATCGCGATCAGTGAGCCGTCGTGCGAGAGGTCGCCGACGCCCGCCGACTCCCGGTGGCGGTAGATCTCCACCGGGTCTTCACCGGCCCGGGTGACGTAGATCGTCGAGCCGTCCTCATCGGTCGACCTGCCGACGACCGCCGTACGTCCGTCGCGTGCGAGCGCGAGCCCGGCGGGATACGACGGGTCGAGGCCGGGGGCCGCCGCCTCGTCGGGGCCGGACGGGGCGCTCTCGTCTCTGTCGAACGGCTGACGCCGCCAGACCCCGAACTCGTCCCCGTCCTTGTCGTCGAACCACCAGATCCACTCGCCGTCGGGCGTCAGCACCCCGTCCGTCGTACCGTTGGGCCGGTCCGTGACCTGGTGCTGGGCACCCGTCTCGCGATCCCACGCGTACAACTCGTATGTCCCCGTCGCATTCGACACGAACAGCGAACGGTGCGGTGCGTCCTGCGCCCAGTCCGGCAAGGACACCCGGGGCGCCCGGAAGCGCTTCTCCCAGTCCGGCATGGCCTCGTCGTGCGGCATCGCCGCGTGCTGCGAGATGGTCCCCTCGTCCGGGTTGGCCCCGTTGCTCTCAGTCATGACCCCATACTGCCCGCTCCCACCGACAATCCGCTGCCGAGGCCCTCAGCCTGTGGATAACTCGTGGCCTTTCTGGACTTTCGCAGGTCAGGGCGATTGTCAGTGGCGTGGTGCAGTATCGCGGTATGACCCCATCGACCGAATCAGCTGATCCGAGCGAACTGACCGATCTGCGCAAGACAGTTGAGACCTTCTGGGCCACAGCTGAGGCCCGCGACTGGGCGGCCTTCGCGGAGACCCTCGCGGAGGACGTCGTCTACACCTTGCCCCAGACGCGCGAGCGCATTCGCGGGCGCGAGAAGTTCGTCCAGTTCAACCGGGAGTATCCCGGCGACTGGCACCTGCGGATCGAGCGCATAGTCGCCGAGCCCGGGCAGGTCGTCACCTGGATCCACTTCACGGTGGGCCTGGAGGAGATGTACGGCATCGCGTTCTTCACGGGGGACGACCAGGGCCGCGTCATATCGATGACGGACTTCTGGCCCGAGCCGTACGAACCTCCGGCGGGGCGCGAGCACTTGGTTGAGCGCTACTGAGGCGTGGCTCGGCCGCTTAAGGGTTCGTACGGTCCCGGCGCCGGCGCCCCAGTAGTTCCGCGAGGCCGCGGCGGGTGGCGGCCAGGACCACGCGGTCGCGGGCGCCCATGACGTAGCCGGGCGGCAGGTCCCAGACCAGGCCCGGTGTCCGTGTGGGGGCGTCCGGGGCGGGGTCGGTGGCCAGGTCGGGGCTGCGCTCGTCCGGGGCCGTCGTGTCCAGGGCGACGACTCGCCACGCTCCGGGGCGGAAGGCCTCGGCGACCGTCCGCCCCTCCAGTTGTGGGTGCCCGGCGACGTCCAGGGCCGCGAAGAGCAGCACGCGGCGTTCGACGGGTATGGCGCCCAGGATTTGGCGGCCCATCATCGCTCCGGCGAAGGCGGGCGCGGCGAGGTAGGTGACGCTGCGGCTGCGGGTGAGCGCGTAGGGGTGGGCCGAGCGGAGGGTGCGGTACACGGCGGTGGCGAAGTCGTCGTCGTACAACCGCAGGACGACGCGCAGATCGGGGCGCACCGTCCTGGCGTACAGGGCGGCCTCGAGGTTGGTGGTGTCCGCGCTGGTCAGGGCCAGCAGCGTGTGAGCCCGGTGGATCTTGGCGGCTTCCAGGACGCCTTCCTGGGTGACGTCGCCGAGGACGACGGGCACGCGCAGGCGCCGCGCGGTCGCGATCCCGCGCGCCTCGGGGTCGGCCTCGACGCACACCACCGGGGTGTCGAGTTCGCGCAACCGCGTAAGGACGCGCGTACCGATCTTGCCGAGCCCGAGCAGGACGACATGGCCGGAGAGCCCGCGGGGCGGTCGGCGCAGCGCGGAACCGCTGCGGAAGGTGCCGAGGGCCTCGAGGACCGCGGCGAGCAGTACGGGAAGAAGCAGCAACCCGACGAGACTGGTGAGGAGTTGGAGAATTTGGCGGCCTTGGTCCTGGTTGAGCGCGGGCTCGTTGATGGCGAAGAGATCGAGCAGCGTCAGATACGTGGCGTGCAGCGGATGGTCGTCCGTCATCACCAACGAAGCGATCACGAGCGCGAACACACAGCCCACCAGGCCTGCGAGCGACCAGCGCAGGCGCCGGGAGAACAGGGCGGCGAAGGGCAGGGCGGGCACGACGCCACGGCCAGTAGGGGCGGTGGGGCCGGAGTACGACACCGTTTCCAGGACGACGGTGCCGCGGCCGGTCGCGGCGGCCACGGAGCGTTCGTCGGGCAGGAGTTGAGGGCCGTGCTCACCGCTGCTGTCGGAACCGTCCGCGCCGGCCGGGTCGTTGGTCGTCGCCGAGAGCAGGGCCAGAGTGCACAGACCGGGATCGGCGATCTGGCCGGGGCCGGGCGGCGGTCGTTCCATGGCCCGCAGCATCAGCCCCTCCGTCTGCACGACCTTGCTGGTCCCGGCCACCGCGGTCGCTGCCAGGGCGGGAGCGGCGGTGTCGGCGTCGGAGAGGACGGTGGTGGAGGCGTCGACGACACCGTGCTCCCGACCGGGCCCCTGGGAATCACCAGCACCGGCACCGGCTCCTGCTCCGTCCCCCGTTCCGGTTCCCGCCATGGCCAGGGCCGAGGCCTGGTCCAGCAGGGCCTCGAGGTGCTGGCCCAGGCGGCGGTTGTAGAGCCGGATGACCAGGCGCAGCCGGGGGTTGAGACGGCGGGCGGTGAGGGCGGCGCGGATGTTCGTCTCGTCGTCGTCGTACACGAGCGCCAGCGCGTCCGCCCGCTCGACGCCCGCCTCGGCGAGCACGGCCTCGGTCAGCTCGGCGGCCTCCAAGGGTTCGGTGGGCGACCCTGCACCGGCGGCCCGGTCCGAGGAAGCCCCGCCCCCGCCGTTGCCCGCCGCCCGGGTCACCGCCGCCGACACCCGGTCGAGCAGCGCGGACGCCCGGCCGACGACCGGTGGCCGTACGGTGCGCACGGCGGACGGTATGACCAGCGTCACCTGCTCCCCGTAGACCCCGCGCAACTCCGCCGCCAGCCGGTGCGCCAGCGCGTCGTCCCCGCACACCACCATGTGCGCGGCATCGTCCCTGGACCTGGACCCGCTCTGATTTGGAAAGCTCCCCACAACTGCACAGAGTGCCTCACCAGCACGGGTGGTTCCACCACGGCCCTTGATGAAACGCTGCCGTACCTCCGTCGTGTCTCTGACCTATCTCCCGCTCACCGCCCGGGAGTTGGGTGCGCCGGGCCGTCCAGCCATCCGGCTGCCCCGCCATCCGCTGTCCCGCCGTCCGCCGTGATCCTGCCAGGGGAAAACCCCTGGGGCGTCCCGACCGACCTGCCTAGGGTGAGAACCATGAGCCGTCACCAGGACATACAGGGCCCGGGCGTGCGGGACATCGACGTACGCCCGATCACCGAGACCGAGATCCCGGACTGGATCCGCGCGCTGAATACCGGGTTTCTGCGACCGCCCGCCATCTCGGAGGCGGAGATCGCGGACCGGAGTTCGTACCTCGTGCCGGAGCGCACACTGGGGGCCTTCGACGGCGGGCGGTGCGTGGCGACGTTCCGGTCGTTCACGCAGGAGCTCACGGTGGTGGGCGGGAGCGTCGTACCCGCCGATGCCATCACGAATGTGAGCGTCACCTCGACCCACCGGCGGCGTGGGCTGCTCACGCGGATGATGGCGCGGGACCTGTCCGCCGCGAAGGAACGGGGCGACGTGGTGGCGACGTTGATCGCGGCCGAGTACCCGATCTACGGGCGGTACGGCTTCGGGCCTGCCACCACCGCCACCGAGTGGACGATCGACGTGCCGCGGGCGGGGCTGGATCCCCGGTGGGCGGGCCCGGACGACGGCGGGCGGATCGATCTCGTGGACGGCGAGGATGTACGCAAGCTGGGGCCGGAGCTGCACGAGCGGCTCAGGCGCGTGCAGCCGGGGGTGGTCGACCGGGATGAGCGGTGGTGGCAGGTCGGCACCGGAGTGCTGACGCTGGACCGGTCCTCGTGGACCGAGCCCTTCTACGCCGTGTACCGGAACGCTGACGGCGAGGTCGAGGGCCTGCTCCCCTACATCTCGGACGGCGAGTGGGACGACGCCAAGCAGCCGCTGAACACGGCGAAGGTGAGGGGCATGATCGCGGTGTCGCCGGCCGCCGAGCGCGCGCTGTGGTGGCACGTCTGCTCGGTGGACTGGGTCACGGTGGTGAAGACGGGCTACCGCGCTCCGGACGACCTGCTGCCGCATCTGCTGCCGGACCCGCGGGCCGCGCGGCTCACCACGCAGGCCGACTGGCTGTGGGTACGGATCCTGGATGTCGTACGGGCTCTTGAGGCGCGTACGTACACGGGTACCGGGACGCTCGTGCTGGAGGTCACGGACGGGGATGGTTTGTCGGCCGGGCGGTACCGGCTGGACGCGTCACCGGACGGCGCGAGCTGCTCGCGAACCAACGACGCCGCCGAACTCACGCTGGGCGCAGGTGAGTTGGCGGCGCTCTGGCTCGGGGACGAGTCGGCGGTGCGGCTCGCCGCGCTCGGCCGGGTGGCCGAGTCGCGGGCGGGTGCCGCGACCACCGCCGACGCCCTGTTGCGTATGTCCAGGCGCCCTTGGTGCCCGGACGTCTTCTGACGTCCTGTCACCTCCTCTCCTCCGTAGCGTGATGGGAACGGACTGACCGAGCTCCCGGCTCCCCTCCAGGAGGGAGCCCGGCCAGCCGGACTGACGGACGGTGGCGCCCGGTCAGCCGGTCTGGGTGAGCAGCAGCACGAGGATCACTGCTCCGATACCACTGATGTATGTGTTCTTGGCCTTGATGCCGACGGAGAGGGCAACGAATGCGATGAGGCCCATCGCCCCGAACTTCAGCTGGACGAACTGCTCGAAGCCGATGATGAGGCCAGCGATGGCGAGGGTGGCGATGAGCGGCATTTCGGTCCCTCCTTCGGGACGGGGACGCGGTGACCGGCGGTGACCAACTAGCCGATCCAGTCACCGGTGGTGACCAACTTCTCCGAAAGTCTGGCCATGTTGCTGAAGTTGGTGACCAACTCCACATGGCTTATCTCCGCTTGGACGCGTCTCATAACCACCTTCCCGGTAACTGCCCAAAGATGGCGCGAAGTTGTAGTGTTTGGTTGTGGACGCGGAACGCGCCGCCGTCAATGGGCGGAATCGGTCTCAACGGTCACAGCGGCCCCAGCGGTCACACCGAGAGGTCGCTGAGGCGCTGCGCAGCCGGATCAGGTCCGGAGAGCTGCAGCCGGGACAGCGCATGCCCACGCAGGCCAAGCTGGCCGACGAGTTCGGCGTCGAGCGCGGTGCCGTACGCCAGGCGCTGCGCATCCTGCAGTCGGAGCACCTGCTGTCCAACGTGTCCAAAGGGCGTCCTGCGACCGTCGCCGAGGACGTGGACAAAGCCCTGCCCGGGCCCGAGACACCGCAGCCCACCATGGTGGCGCTGGCGGCGCGGATAGCGGCCGCCTTCGAGGCCCCGCATGTGGAGATCGACGCCCTGTGCCTGACGGCGGTCTCACTCACGCTCGCCATGGGTGAACCCCTCCGGCTCATTCACGAGGGCCGTATGAAACCGGCCAAGGTCGACGTCCGGGTCCTGCTGCCGAGCCGCGACATCGACCTCGCCTTCCCTGTCCCGGTGGACGGCGGCAGCGATGACGACCTGGTGCACGAGCGCTGGCTGGCCCAGCGCAACGCCCAGGGCCAGGTGCTCCGCCACAACCTGCTGGCTCTACGGGCCACCCATGGCATCGACGTCCATGTCACGTTCCGCGCGCTGCCGTTCACGCCGCCGGTGAAGCTGTACCTGCTCAACGGGGCGGAGGCGCTGTTCGCGTACTACACGCTCACAAGGCGCGGCGAGCAGATCGACCACGAGCGACTGGATGTGTACGACGCCCAAGGCACGCGGTCCATGCTGTTCCCCTTCGAGCAGGGGCCCGCGCTGCGGGACACCACCTTCGTGGAACAGTCGCATCTGTGGTTCAACGCACTGTGGGAGACCATCAGTCTGGAGCTTGAGCTCACGAACTGAGGTCTCCCGCAGGTGGATCTTCGAGCGGTTCGAGCGGAGGGTCTTCGGGCGGTGACTCTTTCGGGGCGGGGTCTTCCCAGCTCACAGGGCCGGACCCGAGACGAGTATGGCGAGCAGTACCGCCCCGATCGAGCTGCAGGCGGGGCTCTTGGCCTTGATCCCGATGCTGAGCAGAAGCAGGCCCAGGATGCCGACGGGACCGTACTGCCACTCGACGAGCTCCTCGAAACCGACGACGAATACTGCGGAGATGAAGGCGATGGCGGGCATGGTGGAGCCTCCTTCGGGGAGTGGCGGGCTTCCAGGGGCAGGGCGGGCACTGCGGGCAGAGCGGGTGCTTTCGGGCGCGTACTGCGTATCTGCCAAGTGGTTGCGAAAGGAGGGGGCGGTTCCGCCATCTTGGCTTAGTTGGTTGCCAACATTGAATAACTTACCCGGAGTTGGTTGGCGCTAACCAACAACTCCCGAACAACTCGCCTAAGATGGAGCAAAGTTGTAGCGTTTGGTTGTGACCCAGGAGAACGTCGCAGTGAACGGCAGCAGAAGGCTCTCGCCCCAGGAGATCGCCGACATCCTCAGGGACCGCATCCGCGGCGGCGAGCTCAAGGCGGGCGACCGCCTGCCCACGCAGGCCGAACTCGCCGAGGAGTTCGGCGTGGAGCGCGGCACGGTCCGCCAGGCCCTCCGCGCCCTCCAGGAAGACGGCCTGCTCAGCAACGTCAGCAAGGGCAGCCCGCCGCGGATCGCCGAGGTGTCCCCGTCCACCGACAAACCCCAGCCGACGATGGTGGGCCTGGCCTCGCAGCTCACGGAGGCCTTCTCGGCCAAGCACGTACGCATCGACGCGGCCTGCCTCACCGCCGAGACCCTGCTCACGGCCCTGAGCGAACCGGTGCGCCACATCCACGAGGGCCGCATCCGCCCAGAATCCATCGACGTACGCATCCTGCTGCCGTCCCGGGACATCAACCTGGCCTTCCCTGTCCGGGTGGACGGCCGCAGCGACGACGACCACATCCACCGGCGCTGGCTGGAGCAGCGCAACGCTCAGGGCCACGTCCTGAGCCACAACCTCCAGTCCCTGCGCGCCTCCCACGGCATCGACGTCCACGTGACGTTCCGCGCGCTCCCCTTCACCCCGCCGGTGAAGCTGTACCTGCTCAACGGCGTCGAGGCCCTGATCGCGTACTACATGCTGACGCGACGCGAGGAGGAGTGGGAGAGCGGAACCCTGGACATGTACGACACCTTGGGCTCCACGTCCCTCCTCTTCTCCTTTGAGAAGGGCGCCGGCGAGCGGGACGCGGCCTTCGTCGAACAATCCCAGAAGTGGTTCGACGCCCTCTGGGAAACCATCACCACTGACCTGACACTCTCCTAGTGACCTCTGAAACGGCGCAGACTGACCTGGTGACAGCAGAGACCAAGAAACTGCGGGAACTGATCACCGAAGCACGCTTCGTGCTCTTCGACTTCGATGGCCCGATATGCCGGTTGTTCGCGGGGCACACGGCGGAGCGGGTGGCCAAGGACCAGGTGCGGTGGCTCGAGGAGAGAGGCCTGAGTGGGCTCCTCACGGATGAGGAGCGAGCCGAACCCGATCCACAGGCCGTACTCCGCGCCGTCGATCGCCGGCATCCTGCCGGTGATCTGGTGATCGAGCTGGAGAGACGTCTCACCCTGCAGGAGCTGAGGGCCGTGGAATCGGCGTACCCCACGGCCCACGTGGATCCGCTGATCCGGACTTGGCATGCGGTAGGTGCCCGCCTGGCCGTCGCGACCAACAACTCCCCCCTGGCGGCAGCCCGTTACCTGACCAAGCGAGATCTGGCAGAGTGCTTCGCCCCCCACATCTACGGCCGCACCCAGGACCTCTCGCTCCTCAAGCCGCATCCCCACTGCCTGAACCGCGCCCTGAGCGCCCTGGGCGCCGAACCCTCCGAAACGCTCATGATCGGCGACGCGGCAACGGACTTCCGGGCGGCCGAGAGCGCCGGGGTTCGCTTCATGGGCTACGCGCGTAACGAACGCAAGGAGGAGGTGCTGCGGAAGGCCGGAGCTGAAGTGGTCGTGGAGTCCTTCGAGCCCATTCTGGAGATGCTTCGCGGCCGGAGGCGGTGAGCGCGAACGACTGTGCGTCCAATTGGGCTGGTTTGCTTGTTGGTTGGCGGAGGTACGGTCGCTCTGTGAATGGGTATTGGGTTGGCGACAGTGGCGGCAGGGGCTTCGAGCTTGTACTGAACGCGCTGCGGGCTCGCCTGACCAACGGCACGTACGAGATCGGCGACCGTCTGCCGACGCAGCGAGATCTCGCCAATCACTTCAGCGTTTCCCGGGACACTGTGCAGCGCGTTCTGAAGGCGTTGGCCGGGGAGGGCTGGATCGAGTCCCGTCAGGGCAGCGGCACCCGCGTGATCATGACCCAGCTGATCCAGTTCCCGACGACGAAAGCTGCGCAGCCGGGCCGCGCTGTGATGTTGGGCAGCCTCATCAGCGAGGCGTTCGAGCAGCCCGAGATCACCCTGGACGTTTACACACTGACCTCCGAGTCCCTCGACGCCCATGTCAGGGTGCAGGCCGAACGAATCCGCGCGGGAGAGATAGCGCCGCAGCGCATTGCCCTGCGCATGCTCCTGCCGTCCGAGGAACTGGAGTTGCCCTATCCGCGGCCCAAGGACCCCGCCTACAACGAGCCCATGCGTCAGCGCCTGCTGGGCATCACCCGCCTGCACACGATGTCGCTGCAAGGCGCCCTACGGGAACTGCGAACCGATGGCCTGATCCACACCGTTGACATCGAGATCCGGCATGCGCCGCTGGCCCCGACGTTCAAGCTCTACCTGTTCAACGGTGCCGAAGTACTGCAGGGTCCGTACGAGGTGATCGAGCGCCGCATCGAGCTGGACAGCGGCGATGAGATCGAAGCGCTCGATGTTCTCGGCTTCGGTGCCACCCTCACTCACTATGTCAAGGACGACGACCCGAATTCACAGGGGTCGGTCTCCGTCGCCAGCATGCAGTCCTGGTTCGACTCCGTCTGGAACCTGCTCTCGACGTAGGCGGCCCGCATACGCGGCAGTCCCATTGCGTTTGCTGAGCCAAGCCAGTGGGCAGTTGGTAACCAACTTCGAGCCAAGTGCCGGTGTTTGGCCGACATCCTGAACAGGAGGACAGTGGATCTTCTGACAGGGCAAGAGTTGTAGCGTGTCGCGGTGATCCAGGAGAACGTAGCGGTGAACGGCAGCAGCAAACTCTCGCCCAGGGAGATCGCCGACGTCTTGCGCGAGCGCATACGCGTGGGTGAACTCAAGGCAGACGACCGGCTGCCGACGCAGGCCGAGCTGGCCGGGCAGTTCGGCGTGGAGCGCGGCGCGATACGGCAGGCGCTGCGGATGCTCCAGAGGGACGGATTGCTCACCAACGTGAGCAAGGGGAGCCCGCCGCGTATCGCCTCGCCCGATCCCACCGGAGCCGAAGACCCGCCCCAGGCGACGATCGTGGCCCTGGCACCACGCTTGGCGGAAGCATTTGCCGTACCGCATGTACGGATCGACGCCGTGTCCTTGAGCTCGGAGTCGCTGATGCTGGCGCTCGCGGAGCCCGTTCGCCTCATCCACGAAGGCCGAGTCCGCCCGGAGTCGATCAAGGTCCGTATTCTGGTGCCGAGCATGAAGCACCACTTGCTCTATCCCTCTCCGCGTAAGGGATGGGATCACGACGCGGATCTGTCGGACAGCATCCACCAGCGCTCTCTCAAGCAGCGGAACAATCAGCAGCGGGTCGTCGAGCACAACTTGAACACGCTGCGCCAAACCCACAACATCGACGTCCAGGTCAGCTTCCGCACCGTGGACAGCACCCCGTTCCAGAAGGTCTATCTGCTCAACGGCCGCGAGGTTCTGGTCGCCCACTACATCGTCACGGAGACGACAGAGGAGATCGACGGGACCGCGCGGGAGCTGCACGATGCCTGGGGTACGGGGTCGCTACTCTTCTCCTTCAGCGCGGGGGCAGGACAGCAGGCGTTTGTGCAGGAGTCGCAGAACTGGTTCGACGCCCTCTGGGAAACGATCGCCGCGGACCTGACACTCAGCTAGTGGATTCTGAAACTACAGAGGCCGAGTTGGTGACGGAAACGAACGGGGCGCTCGGAGACCTGGTCGCGCGGGTGCGGCATGTCGTCTTCGACTTCGACGGCCCCATATGCCTCCTGTTTCCCGGAGACTCGGCGGAACGCGTCGCCAGAGATCAGGTGAACTGGCTGGAGGAGCGAGGGCTGTCCGGACTGCTCACCGAGCAGGAACGCGATCATCCGGATCCGCATCTGGTCCTCAGCGCGGTGGCTGGCCGTCATCCTGGCAGCGACCTGGTGGCTGAGCTCGAGGAACTGCTCACCCAGCAGGAGCTGAGAAAGGTGCCGAGAGCGTGGCCCACGCCGTATGCGTATCCCCTTATTCGCACCTGGGTGGCCGTGGGAGCGCGGATGGCCATAGCCACCAACAACTCGTCCCGCGCGGTGAGGAAGTACCTCGCGGACCGGGAGCTCACAGACTGCTTCGCTCCCCACATCTACGGCCGTACACAGGACCTGAGTCTCCTCAAGCCGCACCCGCACACGCTGCAGCGCGCACTGAACGCCATGGGGGCGGCTCCCGATTCGTCTGTGATGATCGGCGACTCCCCGACCGACTACGCAGCCGCCCGGGAGATGGGCATGGCGTTCATTGGCTACGCGCGTAACGAGGAAGTGGGGAAGGGCCTGTTGGAGGCGGGCGTCGCACCGCAGTACGTCGTGGAGTCGCTCGACCGTCTGCTGCACGTGGTGCGCGGCCGCTCCTGACGTAGTGGATCACGCCTGGGTCATCAGCAGGACCAGCACCACCGCGCCCACTGTTGTGCAGGTGGTGCTACGTGCTTTCAGTCCAATCCCCAGGAGAACCAGGCAGGCGATGCCGAGTGGACCGAACTTCCACTGCATCGCTTCCTGGAAGCCCACCACTGCCACAGCCGGTATGAGCTGCATGAACCTCATGATCCCCACCCATTTCCGTCGTCTAGGCCGTCAATATTCCGGCCAATTGGACTGGATTCTCTTGGTTGGGCTATCCCCTGCTTGATAGATCCAGTAACCAACAGTCCAATCTTGAGGCGAATTTGTCGGGAAGTGGTGTGGTGGGCGGGTGGAAGAGGTAGGTTCGGCGGGTGGCCACGTCACAGAGCGACGAGAACAAGGGCCGGCAGTTCCGCCGCGTCGCGAACGCCCTGCGCGACATGCTGACCGGCGGCGCCCTGAGGGAGGGGGACCCGCTGCCCCGGCAGCGGGACCTGGCGGCCGAGTACGGGGTCTCACGCGACACTGTGCAGCGGGTCCTGAAGGAACTGGCGGAGGAAGGGTGGATCATCGCGCGCCAGGGCAGCGGGACGTTTGTGCGCGAGAGGCCCGAGGGGCAGATGCCGGCACCGCGTCCCGGACCGCGCAAGGGCGTGCTGCTCGGAGAGCTGATACGGGAGGCCTTCGCGCGGCCCGAAGTGGTCCTGGACGTCTACAGCCTCACGTCCGAGACCCTGGCCCGGCACATCCAGACCCAGGCGGACCACATCTCAGCGGGCAAGGCCAAGGCTCCTGAGAGGGTCGCGATCCGCATGCTCCTGCCCACTCTGGAGCCGCCGCCGCGCTACCCCTGCGTGAAGGGGGACCCGGCCGACACCCGGCTGACCGACCGCTGGTGGCAGATGTCCCAGACCCACGAGGACGGTGTGCGCACAACCCTGGACGACCTGGTCCGTGATTGGGGAATGCGCGAGGCCAGGGTCCAGGTGCGCCGGACGCCGTTGACTCCGGAGTTCAAGCTCTACGTGGTCAACGGGTCCGAGGTCCTCTTCGCGCCGTACGAGGTGGTCGAGCGCCCGGTCCACCTCCGGGACGGCAGCGTGGTCACGGGCCTGGACGTGCTGGGCTGGAGCACCACGTTCACCTACTTCAGGGAGGACAAGAGCAACACCGAATCGAACGACTCCCTGTTCGTCAGCAGCATGCGGGGGTTTTTCGAGTCCCACTGGAACCTGATGGCCCAGGAAGCGTCGGACACGACCGCCGACCGGCCCGCCGCGGACCCGAAGGGGCCATCACAGTGACGCTGAGTAGCCACGCTGGTCCACATGCTGACACATCATGAGGTTGATCATGAGACGGGCTACGCTGACCGCTCATGGCGCCACCTCAGCCACACCGAGCTCTCAGGCCACTGGTCCGCCTGCTCGTAGAGGTGCGCCGCCGTCGGCCCGGAGTGGCCATGGTCACCGGCCACCACAATCTCAATTACATCGTTGCCCTGGGCACGCCGCTGGCGTGGTTGCTGGGGGAGGAGTCGGGGCAGGTTCGCGCCAAGTTCCGGTTCCCCTACGAGACGGTGGAAGTGGTGCCCCGGATCTGGCGGAGCGAGTCAGAGGTGCTGCGGGCGGTGAGTAACCGCTTGAGCGACGTCCCGCGGTGCATCCACGACTTCGGCACGTGGTCGGTGCACGCCTTCCTGGAGGGGTGCTCCCTCGCCGAGGAGGCACCGGTCGGCGAGCCCGTCGGCACCGAGCGGCTGGCCGCGTTCGCGGAGTTCTTCGCCCGCGTGGCGGACATCCCGGAGAGCGAGCTGCCGCGTCGCCCGGACAACTGGCCCGAAGACGGGGACAGTGCGGGCTTCCTGCGCTGGCTGGCCGACTTCGCGGATGGCGTGCACCACAGGAACCTGGCCCGCTTCGGGGAACTGTTCGACGCGGTTGGGGTGCCGTCCGACGCCGTCGGGCGCTTCATGGACTCCGTCCCGGACCTGGCCGAGCGGCCGTTCGCCCTCCTGCACACCGACGTCCACCGTGCCAACGTGGTGGTGACTCGGCAGGCCGATAACGAGTATCTGTCCGTCATCGACTGGGAACTCGCGATGTACGGCGACCCCCTGCACGATCTCGCCACCCACCTGATCCGGATGGACTACGACGTGGACGAGTACGCAGAGATGATCCACTTGTGGAAGGAAGCCATGTGCAGGTCGGGCCATGCCGAGATGACCGAGGATATGGAGCGTGACCTGCCGGTCTACATCGACTTCGAATACGTGCAGTCGGTCTTTCCTGACGTGATGCGCGCCGCGCTCGGCCTCCCCGCGGAGCCGGGACACGAGGACTTCGCACGGGCTGCTCGCAGTGTGTGCCGTGCGATGACCCGGGCCTGGAAGCTGCTGATGATGGAAGACGCACCCGTGGACGAGCACACGGCGGAGGAAGCGCTGCGGGCCTGGCATGCGGCGGATCGAGCAGGGCGGATGGAGCTGCAGCATGGTGGTTGACCTGGCAGGTCTCACGGAGGCTCGCGAACGGCTCGCGGCGGCGCGCGGGGTCCTCTTCGACTTCGACGGTCCAATCTGCCGGCTCTTCCCCGAAGGGGTGTCCGTGCATGTGGCGGACGAACTCCGGCGTACTGTCGACGACTTCGGCGCCGGGAACGTGCTCGCGGCGCGGGAGCGCACGGACATTGACCCGCATGTGGTGCTGCGCGCGGTGCACCGGGCGGCGCAGCGGGACCGCGGCCTGCGGGGCCTCGTCGCGGAACTGGAGAAGCGCGTGACAGACGGGGAGCTGGCCGCCGTCCCGTCGGCGTGGGGCACGCCGGGGGCGGAGGACCTGATCCGCACTCTGTTCGAGCAGGGTCGGCGCCTGGCCGTGGTCACCAACAACTCCCCGCGTGCGGCGTCCGCATATCTGGAGGACAAGGGGCTGTGCGGCTGCTTCGAGACCATCCACGGCCGCACCAACGACCCGGGCCTGATGAAGCCGCACCCCCATGTCCTCACCCGCGCGCTGCGGAGCCTGGACCTCGCCCCTGAGGACGCGGTGATGATCGGCGACACGGCGACCGACGTGGAGGCGGCGGACCGCGCGGGCGTCCCGTTCATCGGCTACGGCCGCAACGCCCGCAAGGAATCAGGGTTGCGGGGAGCAGGGGCGTCGCTGGTGCTCAGTTCGTACGGGCCATTGCTCGACGGGGCGTAGCCCTGTGGCAGGTGCCGGACACCGGGCGGCGGAAATCGCCGGTTCCGAGGGCGTGGTCGAGGGCCCGCTGCGCGGCCACCACCATGAGACGTACGTCTTCCCCCTGCCGTATCCGGAGAGCGGGGACCCGGCCCGATGGAAGATCCGCGAGCCGCAGCCGAGCCGAGACTGGTTCGACCGGAAATGCTTTGCCGGTGAGGAGCAGTTATTGATGGCCCTCGCCGGGCGGGTGCGGTCTGTTCCGGAGGTGATTCAGGTCGAGTCGATCCCCCTGCAGAGATTCGTGGAGGGCGAGACCCTCGGCTCCCGGTTCCAGGCGGGGCGCGCGATACCCCCGCACCACCTCGGGCAGCTCATGGGCGTGTTCAGGGATCTGACTGCGATCGACCCCGAAAGCCTGCTCGTTCGGCGTCGGTGCAATCCCCTGGATCGGGCAGCCGACGGCGACTCGTCGGGGTTCCTGGAGCGACTCGTGGTTTTCTCCGAGGAGAACGTGTACAAGCGGAACCTCTGGGCCTTCGGTTCCCTCTTCCGGAGCCTCGGCCTCGACCAGGACTGCTTCGGATGTCTGCGCAAGCATGTGTCGGGGCTCCAGGAACGGCCCTTCCACCTGCTCCACGGTGATCTGCACCGTGAGAACCTCATCGTCGATCCGCAGGATCGACTGTGGGTCATCGACTGGGAACTGGCCATGTTCGGCGATCCGCTGTACGACCTCGCCACCCATCTGTATCTGATGCGCTATCCGCACCGGCAGGCACATGAGGTGACGGCACGCTGGGCGGAAGCGGTCGAGAACGTGAGACCGGGCGCGTCGCGGGGATGCACTGCGGATCTGGTCCGTCTGGTCACTTTCAAATGGGCGCAGTCCGTCTGCACGGACGTCATCCGTGCAGTGACCGCCCTTCAGAGTGGCCTCACACTCCCGCGCGCGGTTCAGCAGGTGCGGAAAGTCCTCGAGGCCGGAGCCGAACCGCTGGGCCTGGACACGGTACCGACCCGGCGGCAGACAGCGGCAGCTCTGCTGTGGTGGAAGCGGCAGTACGCTCAAGACGCATGAGCACCAGCGAGACGGGTCTGCGGGAGCGCAAAAAGCAACGTATGTACCAGGCGGTCTCCGACGTCGCGATCGGGCTCTTCCTGCAGAAGGGGTTCGACGCCGTCTCCGTAGCCGAGATCGCCGCCGCCGCCGAGATCTCCAAGCCGACCCTCTTCCGGTACTTCCCGGCGAAGGAGGACCTGGTCCTGCACCGGTTCGCCGATCATGAGCAGGAGGCCGCGCGGGTCGTTGACGAGCGGAGCGAGGGGCAGTCGCCGCTCGATGCGTTGCGGGTGCACTTCCTTGACGGGCTGGAGCGGTGTGATCCCGTCACCGGGCTCAATGATGCCGAGCCCGTGCTCGCCTATCACCGGCTGCTCTACGGGACCCCCTCGCTCGTGGCCCGGCTGTCCGGGTTTCTGGAGCGGTCCGAGGAGGCGCTCGCCCGGGCCCTCGGCGGGGACCTCGAGGCGCGGCTCGCCGCCGGGCAGATGGTGGCCGTGCGGCGGATCCTCGCGATGGAGAACGTACGGCGGATGGCTGCTGGGGAGCGCGCGGAGGAGGTCCGGGCGGATGCCGTTGCCGCGGCCGAGCTGGCCTTTCGGCAGTTGGGTGCGGGGTTGAAGCGGTTCGCCTGAGACGTGGTTCGGTCCGTAGCGCCACCGACCTCTCGCACGAGATGAGACTCGATAATAAATTTAACCAAGTAACGTTTTGGCGTTACCCTTGCTGGAATGACGTCCCCTGAGCCCTCCCTCCAGCACGCCCTCACCCAAGAACGTGCCCATCACGAAACCTGTCGAGCCGCCCTCGCCGCGATGATCGACGGCGCCCAGGAGCACGTCGTCACCGGCGAGGACGTCTCCGCCTCCGGAGCCGACGCCGAAGTGCTCGGCTATCAACTGCGCAGCAAAGCAAAGGAGTTGAAGGAACTGCCCGAAGGGCCCTTGTTCTTCGGGCGGTTGGACTTCGACGGTGGCGAACACGCCGGGCAGAGCTATCACGTCGGGCGGCTGAGGATCAGCGAACACCCCGCCGCCCCACCCCTCGTCGTCGACTGGCGCGCCCCTGTCTCACGCGCCTTCTACCAGGCGAGTGCCCGCGACCCGCAGGGCGTCCGAGTGCGCCGGCGGTTCGGCTGGGCGCCGGGCAGCCGGGGCGAGTCCGCCGGCCTCACCGGTCTGGAGGACGAGCACCTCGGGGAGGAGCCCGGTGCGGGGGAGGCGCGGCAGCAGGGCCGTGGGCAGAGCCGCATCCTCGCGGGCGAGATCGAGCGCCCGCGCGTCGGCCCCATGCGCGACATCGCCGCGACCATCCAGCCCGAACAGGACGATCTCGTACGCGGCGACCTCGCGACCTCCGTCTGTGTGCAGGGCGCTCCGGGCACCGGCAAGACCGCGGTCGGTCTGCACCGCGCCGCGTACCTCCTCTATACGTACCCGCAGCGCATCCAGCGCTCCGGCCTACTGATCCTCGGACCCAACCGCACCTTCCTCTCGTACATCTCCCAGGTGCTGCCCGCGCTCGGGGAGACGGGCGTACGGCAGTCGACCCTCGCGGACGAGATCGCCCGCCATCCCGTGACGGCCACGGACGCGGAAGCGGCGGCCGTCGTGAAGCACGACGTGCGGATGGCCGAGGTGCTGCGCCGGGCGCTGTACGCCCGCGTCGGGACGGAGGGCCCGGGCGACCTCGCGGTGCCGGACGGTGCGTACCGCTGGCGGGTGCCGGGTGGGGAGTTGGCGCGGATCGTGGCGGGCGTACGGGACGAAGAGCCGCCGTACGCGGTCGGGCGGGAGCGCGTACGGACGCGGGTCGTACGGCACATTCAGCGGCAGGCCGAGCGGCGGGCGGGGCCGGTGCCGAACGCATGGGTGCGGAAGATCGAGCGGGCGCGGGCGGTCAGCGAGTACGTCGACACCGTGTGGCCCGCGGTGCGGCCGGAGGAGGTCCTCGCGGAACTGCTCGCCGATCCGGACGCGCTGGCCGCGGCGGCGGACGGGGTGCTGGACGCCGACGAGCAGAAGGCGATTCTGTGGGCCCGGCCGCCTCGGTCGTACAAGTCGGCGCGGTGGTCGGCGGCCGATCTCGTGCTGCTCGACGAGGTGGCGGGGCTGGTTCAACACCCGGAGGGTTACGGGCATTTGGTGGTCGATGAGGCGCAGGATCTGTCGCCGATGGAGTGCCGGGCGATCGGGCGGCGGGCGGCCTTCGGCTCGGTGACGGTACTCGGTGATCTCGCGCAGGGGACCACTCCGTGGGCCGCGCGCGACTGGCCGGTACTGCTCGGGCAGTTGGGGAAGCCGGAGGCCGCGGTGGTGCCGTTGACGACCGGGTTCCGGGTGCCGGGGGCGGTGGTCGAGCTGACCAACCGGCTGCTGGCCCGGCTTGATGTGCGGGTGCCCGCGGCCCGATCGCTGCGGAGCGACGGCGAGTTGAGGATGCGGAAGGCCGCGGACGTTGCCGGTGAGACCGTCGCGGCCGTGCGGTACGCGCTCGCCCGCGAAGGGTCCATCGGGGTCATCACGGCCGACTCCGATGTCGTACGGGTGCGGGAGGCGCTCGAGGCCGCGGGGATCGAGTCGGCGGGGCCGGACGAACTGGGCGCGCGGGTCGCGGTGTTGGGAGCCGGGGTCGCCAAGGGCCTCGAGTACGACCATGTCGTGGTCGTGGAACCGGCGGCGATCGCGGAGGTGTGGGGAGACACGGGGGACGAGGGTGAGGCGGCAGGCGCGACGGGGATGAGTGCGCGGGGGCTGCGTCGGTTGTATGTCGTGCTGACCCGGGCCGTGTCCCGGCTCGATGTGGTGCACAGCCGGGCGCTGCCGTTCGGCTGATCGGCTGATCGGCTGGTCGGCTGGTCGACCGAGGCCGCTCGGTCCCTGCGATCGGGGTCCCGCGACTCCGTCGGCGGTCCTGAGTTGCCGGTCTCCGTGCCCGGTGCCACCGTGAACGGGGGGCAACGCCGACGGCCTGGCCATGGACACCTTGCAGGTCAACGGCAGTACGCGTCGATCCACGACTGAACCGCGCCCCGCGATCCGAGGCGCCTGACAGCCCGTGCGCCGACGCGCGTCCACGAAACAGGGGGAGCGCACAGAAAGCGGGAAAAACCACATGGCGAACGGACCCATGGACAGGCGCGCCTTCGGCGAACAGCCCAACCGGCAGGGTGCGCCGGGGATGGGACAGGGCACGGAGTACACCGGCCGGTACGTGATCCTGCTCGACCCGAGCAACCAGGAAAGCGGACTGAACGCGCTGCGTTCCTCCGCCGACATCGCGTCCGTCGAACGTGTCCGGGGAAGCGAGGCCGGCAATGTCGCCGAACTCCTCGAGCGCCCCGACGTATCGGTGCACTTCGAGGAACTCGGCGCCGCCGTCGTCGAGGTACGGCCCGAGCAGCGGCACGCGCTGGTGACCACGGCCGAGGCGGAGTCCGCGATCATCGCGGCGGAGCCGGAGCGCATGGTCTACGCATCGCCGGTCATCACTCCGCAGCAGGCGCCGACCGAGTTCTACCCGGCCTTCCGCAGCGACGAGGACGTGGTCGCGCGCCACACCCGGGCCGAGATGGCCGCTGCCCAGGGCCCGGCGTGGGACGAGCAGCGGTGGACCTGGGGCATTCAGGCGATCCACGCGCACCTGTCCAGCCTGACCGGACGCGATGTGAAGGTCGCCGTCCTGGACACCGGCGTCGACACCGATCACCCCGACTTCGCCGGACGCATCGAGGCGACGGCCTCCTTCGTACCCGGCGAGACCGTCGAGGACGGCAACGGGCACGGCACGCACTGCATCGGCACCGCCTGCGGTCCGGCCAGCCCCCAGAAGGGGCCCCGGTACGGCGTGGCCTGCGACGCCCGGATCCTGGCGGCGAAGGTGCTCAGCAACGGGGGCAGCGGCACCGACGGCCAGATCCTGGCGGGCATGGCCTGGGCCGTCGCCCGCGGTGCGCGGGTGATCTCCATGTCGCTGGGCGCGCCGGTTCGGCCGGGTGAGCTGTTCCCGCAGACGTACGAGAAGCTGGCCAAGCGGGCGCTCGAGCGGGGGGTGGTGATCGTCGCCGCCGCGGGCAACGAGAGTAACCGTCCCCCGGACATCATGCCCGTCGGCCGGCCCGCCAACTGCCCCTCCATTCTCGCGGTCGGCGCGCTGACCAAGGGGATGATGTCGGCCTTCTTCTCCAACGGCGGCATCAACGGCCAGGGCGGCGAGGTCAACATCGCCGCCCCCGGCTGGCAGGTGCACTCGGCCGCCCCCGGCGGCGGATACCAGCCCATGAGCGGCACCAGCATGGCCACCCCGCACGTCGCGGGTGTCATCGCCCTGCTCGCCCAGGCGAACCCCAACGCCACCGCGCACGACCTCGTGGCGGCCCTGAAGTCCGGAGCGTTCCCGCTGATGCTGCCCATCAGGGACGTCGGCGCGGGTCTGCTGCAGGCGCCGTGAGCGAGTCGCACCGTTCCGCGCCGGTCGGGGTCATCCTCGCGGTCGACCCCGACCGGTTCGCGGAGGTGGTCGAGGCCCTGCGGCAGGCCGGGCTGACGGTCACCGGAGAGCAGCCGGTCCTGGGCACGCTCTCCGGCACGGTCGCGGAGGACCGGATCCCGGCCCTGGAGGCGGTCGACGGCGTCGACTCCGTCGACCGGGACCGCACGATCCAACTGCCGCCGCCCGACTCGCCTATCCAGTGAGCCGACGTCCGGTGATCACGCCGGACGGTGGGACTGTCACGCCGGCGCGTCGAGTATGGGGATCAACTGCTCCTCCTCATAAGTCAGATGGGCTTCGAGCGCGTCGGTGAGGCGGTCGACTTCCTTGCGTACGAGTTCCCTGCGCGCGAGTTCTGTGCGGGCGAGGTCCGTGCGTGCGAGGTCCGTGCGTACGGGGGTGGGGTCGCCCTCGCTCCCCGGGCCCGCGGCGTCGATGACCGCCTTCAACTCCTCCACCAGCGCGGCGATCTGCTCGTGCTCCTGGCTCAGCCGCTCGATGGTCGGGGCGAGTTCGGGGTGGCGGGCGGCGAGGGCCGGGAACATGCCGGCGTCCTCGTGGGTGTGGTGGGCGTGCAGGTGCTGGCAGACGGTGAGGCAGTTGACGCGGAGCTGGGCGCCGAGGGCGGTGGTGCCCGGCTGCGCGTCGGCGAACTCCTTGCGTATCAGGGCGAGTTCGCGTCGAAAGACATCGTGGATGGCCCTGAGTGCCTCGCCCATCGAGGAGGCGGCCAGATTCGGCGGGCCGTCGCTCGGGATCTCGTGCAGGGCGACCACGGGGATCACGCGGTCCGTCTTCGCCTCGTACTCCGCCCAGCCCGGCTCGGCCTCGACGGCGCGCGCGAAGAGCTGGTCGCGTTCCTCGTCCGCCAGCACGACGGCCCGCGCCTCGAAGGTGAACACCCCCGTCTCCACGGTGACTTGGGGGTGGACGAGGAGGTTGCGGAACCAGTCCGGATGCTTTGGCGCACCGCCTGCCGAGGCGATGACCAGGACCCTGTCGCCGTCGGGGAGGTAGCCCACGGGGGTGGTGTGCCGGGTGCCGGTACGGGCTCCCGTGGTGGTCAGCAGGAGCAGCCTGGCTCCTTCGAAATATCCGCCTACCTGGCCGGCGTTGCTGCGGAACTCTTCGATGACTTGCTGGTTGAAGTCGTTGGGCATTCTTTTCTTTCTGCTCTGGGGTACGTGGATAGAGGTCGTGGATTTCTGGGATTTTCCTGCGTGCGGGCAGGGCGAATTGCCACGGGGCGCATACGAACGCGAAACGCGACCGTGGTGAAGGAGGTGACGAAGAGGAGAGATGAAGAGCGGTGATGAAGAGCGGTGACGAAGAGGGGTGACGAAGAGGGTGGAGGGCGCACGGCGCGGCGGAACGCGCGCTCAATACGCGGACTCAGAAAAAGGCGGGCCCCTGGCCCACCCCGGCCTCACGCGGAGGCCGGGAACCCAACTCGCTTGTGGCCCATGGCCGACCCGGCAGTCACGAGGAAGACGCTAATGGAATACGGACGGTTGGGCAATGCCGTATTGCTCATTGCCCATTGCTCGCCGGGTCAAGCTTCGGAGTGAGTACTCACGCCGCCAAGAGGGATGAGGGCTCATAGCGGGCTCGCTGAGGGCTCACCATGCAGCCAGACCCGGAGCGGACCGACCGGTTCGAAGCCATGGCGGAGGGCTGCCACGAGGTCGTCGCCCTGCTCGTAGCCGACCAGGGGCAGGGTGGGGAACAGGCGGTTCATCGCGTTCAGTACGACCGGCCAGGCCGTGTCCGGGTCGCCGTCCAGCGCGAAGACATTGGAGATCCCGACCACTTGGTCGCTGTCGCTGCGGCTCGCCACCGCGCCGGTGACCACTCGGCCGTCGGCGGACCGTCCGGCGAGTACGAAGGTGGCGGCGTCGTTGAGCAGTTCGGGCCGGAAGAGGTCCGCGTGGCCGCCCCCGTCGTCCCAGGCGAGCGCCCAGTCGCGCAGCGTGCCCGGGTCGCCCGCCACGTCCCAGGCGAGATCCGACGCGGGGGCCGGCACACTCGCCGGGCGGTGGATCCACTGCGCCTCGAACAGCACCTGGAAGCCGGCCGCGGTCAGGTCGAGGTCGGCGAAGCTGTCCTTGACGGAGGCGCCGGCCGCGGTGGTGTCGATCCCGGCCACCAGCGCGGCCGGGTCGGCGCCCGGCACCAGCGTGACCGCGTCGGGGTAGTACAGCGGCGTACGGGACGGAGCGGTCCAGGCCTGTGCCCCGAACTCGCCCGCCAAGCCGTGCGATCGGCTCATCGCCGCGCACCACTCGGCGTTGTTGCGGGCGGCGGCGCGGACCAGGGCCTGCTTGGAAGTCGTCACGAGTGCGGATCATGACGACTTCGGCCCGGCCCGTCGACTGGGTTTCCGCCGGTCTTCCGCTGACTGACTGACTGACCGCCCGACGGCGTCGCCGTGGGGACCGACCACCCGAAGCCGAACGGGGATGCCAGATGCCAGACGCCATAGGAATCCCCTATAGGGCGTGCTGAAATTTCGTCTTTGCCTCTCGTTCTTTTCTCTACGTACCGTGAAACAGCTCGACGAGGTGCTCACCGCGATTTCTCCGAATTTTCGCGCCCTGCGCACGTCGATCGACTCATATTCCGTCGAGCGGACAATTACGCGATCGAGAGGACCGGTGGCATGACCACGATCGAGAACGGATCGATAACGCGAGAACTCGCGGGAAAGCGGGCCCTGGTCACGGGTGGTTCTCGCGGAATCGGAGCGGCCGTCGTGCGCCAGCTCCTGGACGCGGGCGCCGAGGTGCTCACCACCGCCAGGTCCGCGACGAGCGCGGTGCCGGAGGGGGCCACCTTCGTCGAGGCCGACGTACGGACACGGGCCGGCGCGGAGGCGCTCGCCGCGGCCGCGCAGGAGGTGCTCGGCGGGGTGGACGTCCTAGTCCACAACGTGGGTGGGGCGCAACCGTACAAGGGAGCTTTCGCCATCCCCGAAGAGGTGTGGCAGGACGCGCTGGACCTGAACTTCCTGTCGTCGGTGCGGTTGGACTCGCTGTTGGCACCGGGGATGCGGGAACGGGGTTCGGGGGCGATCGTGCACGTCTCCTCGGCGGCGGTACCGCCCACGCCGCCACCGTTCCTGCACTACACGGCGGCGAAGGCGGCGCTGGAGAACTACAGCCGGGGGCTGGCCGCGGAGCTCGCTCCGTTCGGGATCCGGGTCAACACCGTGTCTCCCGGCAGGACCGCCACCCCCGGAGGCGAAGCCACGCGGGAACAGTGGGCGCGCCTGTACGAGGGGCCCGGCCAGGACCCGGGGGCCACCAACACCCCTCCGCTGGGGCGCGAGGGTCAGCCCGACGACATCGCCCAAGCGGTGCTGTTCCTCGTCTCCGACCGGACGAGCTGGCTGACCGCGAGCAATCTCGTCGTGGACGGCGGTGAATTCCCCAGGGGCTGACGCCGACGGAAATTCCGAAACGCCGGCTTCGTCGAAAAGAATTCCGCGACACCCGCTTCCTTCTGGTATTGTAGTACTAGCGGCCGTCAGGGCACCGGCGAGTAAGAAGCGAAATCGGATTCGGGCCAGGTCTCCTGACGCAGGAATTCGAGCAGGGCCGTCCCCGCCGGGCCAGAAGCGGGCCGGACCACGGCGATGACGGGCTGGGACACGACCGGGAACACCGGGCGTACGAGGTGCTCGTAACCGTGGGGCACCGCGGAGGCCGGGACGAGGGTGGCCCCCAGCCTGTGGGCGGCCCAGCGCACGGCCGTCGCCGACTGGGACACGCGGGCGGCCGTGGTCGGGGTCAGACCGTTGTCGCGCAGCACGTTCAGCAGTACGCCGTCGAGCGCGCTGTCGCGGTCGAACCTCACCCACGGCTCCCCCTCCAGCTCGCGCAGCTCGACCCGGTCCGCGGTGAGCTGCCGGTGCCCGGCGCCCAGCACCACGACAAACTCCTCGTCGCCGAGGTGGTGGGCGTCGGCGGGAGTCCGCTCGCACGCCGCCATCAGGGCGAGGTCCAGCACGCCCCGGCGGCACAGCCGCTCCAGCTCGGCGGAGCTCGGCTCCTCGAAGACGGTGACCTCAAGCCGCGGAAAGCGGCGACGCAGCGCGCCGAGCGCGCCCGGCAACTGCCGCGTGCCGAAGCCCATTTGCACCGCGACCACGAGCTCGCCCACCAGCTCGTCGGCACCAGCCCGCGCCGTAGCCCTCGCCCGCCGCGACGCGCTCACCGCGACCTCCGCCTCGCGCAAAAACGCACGGCCGACCGCGGTGGGCACCAGTCCGCTCGGTGTACGGGCGAACAGCTCCACGCCGAGTTCCCGCTCCAGCCCGCGGATCTGCTGGGACACCGACGGCTGAGCGACGCGCAGCACCTCCGCCGCCGCCGTCACCGAGCCCTCCGCGGCAACGGCCAGGGCGTACTCGTACTGACGAAGGCTCATCGGCTCCCGCCACCTCCCCGCGGGGGACCGCGGTCCCCGGTTGTCATCGCTGTAACAGCAAGCAACTCGGCTGCGCGGGCGGAGATTCCCGCACGGGCGCTCGTCACGGTGGCTGCACGCGGCGTGCCAATCTGCGGCCCCAGGCCTGGCTCGGCGCTTCGATGCAACGGTGGGTCAGCACGCACAGCGGCAACAGCACGGCGAAGAACGCCACTTCGAGCGCGAGACTGTCCTGTCGCCGTCGGCCGATCGTGCTGTCGATCACCGCCAGCAGCACGGGATGCACCAGATAGACCGAGTAGCTCCCGAAACCGGCTGCCAGCCGGCCGCGCGACAAGACCTCACTGCATCACCGCGCAATGCGAGCGCCGGACCATGAGCAGAGCCCGACGGAGACGCCGGGGAAGGGGAGGATGCGCACGGGTTCCGGGTTGTCCCGCCTCAAACTAACTGGCCCTGGGGCAGGCCTGTGATCTGCGGCGACCAGTGCAGTTGAGACCTGGGGGGCTGGGAATCTCGGGCGGTTTGGTCCTGGACGAGTTGGATGCCGGGCGCTGGGGCTCAGTTGATCTGGTCCGGTTGCTCAGCCCTTCCGGGTGGCGTCGAGTTGGAAGTGCCAGATGACCGCGATCGGGGAGTCGTCCAGGGCCGCGGCCGACGCTTCCGGGCACCAGTGCAACAGGTCCCAGGACACATGGGCGGGGAGTGGGTCCGGGGCGGTGTCGGGGTCGAGGGAGTGACGCGGGCGGTGGGGTTCCTCGCAGTGCCGGACCTGGAAGCCCAGTGGGAGGGCTGCTGTGAGGTAGGCGCTGAGCGGGCGGTGGTATTCGGCGAGGAGGGACGGGCTGCCGTCCGGGCCGGGACGGCGGGCCAGGGTCGGCCGGAGGTAGGACACCAGCAGGTGGGCATCCGAGATCACGAGGTTTCCGCCAGGGCGCAGGACGCGCGCGAACTCGGCCAGTACGGGGGCCAGGTCGGGGACGTGTGTCAGGGCGAGCGCGCAGACGACGGTGTCGACCGCGTTGTCGGGAAGCGGCAGCCGGTGCAGGTCGGCCTCGTGGAAGTCGACGTCTGGCAGGCGCTTGCGGGCCTGGGCGAGCATGTCCGGTGAGGCGTCGACGCCGGTCACATGGTGGCCGAGTTCATGCAAGTAGGAGGTGTGACGGCCGGTGCCGCAGGCCGCGTCCAGCGCCGTGCCGACGGGTAGGCCGTCCAGCATGCGTCGGACAACGGGCTGCTCAATGTCGATCATTTGGTTGCCAGGGGCGTCATAGTGCGGCGCCCAGGATTGGTAGACGTCGGCCGCGCTGATCGTGCCCGGAGTGGCCCTGACTCCCTCGGCATGCGCGAGGGCGGGCGTGTCCAGCAGGGCCCGGATCTCCGCGATCCGGGCCTCGACGAACTCCCGGTCGGCGCTTCCTTCCCTGAAGCCGCGCAGCAAAGCGGCACCCTCGATGCCCAGCAGATATCCCAGGGGGCTCAAAAAGGTCACTCCACGGACGGTACGGACACATGCTCCGACGGCTCCACCGGTTTTGGGCTTGTCGCCTCGGCAACCACCGTCATGGGGCCGCGTGACCCGCCACCCCGCAGCCGGCGTGTCCCTGCCGCTCAGAGCACGCTGTAGAGGGCGTCGATGAGCGCCATCTTCCGAGGGTCGTCGGCGATGTGCGGCCCCATGCGGTTCATGACGTAGCCCAGCGAGACGCCTGCCTCCGGATCAGCGAGACCGCAGGAGCCGCCGAATCCGTCGTGCCCGAAAGCCCTCGGATTCGGACCGTAGGAGTTGTTGGCGCCACTGAGCCAGAGGCCGAGGCCGATCTCCGTCTCGCTTTCGAAGCCGGCACCGAGCACCAGATCGCGGCAGACGCCCTGTCCTTCACGGACCCGCTCAGCAGCCTCCGGCGAGAGGACGCGATGCGAACCGTACGCCCCCCGCCCGGCGAAGATTCCGTACAGCGCGGCGACCGCCCGTGCCGTGCCGTGCCCGTTGGCGGCCGGGATCTCGGCGGCCCGCCACGCCGCCGTATTGGCCTCGGTCGCGCCCGCCAGGGGATTGGCCAGTGCGGCCAGCGCCACGGGCGCCAACTGGCTGAAGATCGCCGCCTGTTCACTCGACGAGGCGGCCGGCGGATGCACCAGCTCGGCCGTGCGCCCGGCCTCCTTCTCCGGCAGTCCCACGCTGAAGTCGATGGCGAGCGGACCGGTCACCTCCCGCTCCAGGAACGCGCCCGGCAGCAGCCCCGAGACGCGCCGCACCACTTCACCGACCAGGAAGCCGTACGTCAGCGCGTGATAACCCGAGACCGTGCCCGGCTCCCACCATGGCTCCGTCGCCGCAAGGCGCTTCGTGGTCAGCTCCCAGTCGTAGAGCTGCTCCAGCGAGTGCGGCTCACGCAGCCCGGCGAGGCCCGCCCGGTGCGACAGCAGATGCCCTACGAGCACCGACTCCTTGCCCGCCGCCGCGAACTCCGGCCAGTACGCGGCCACCGGCGCTTCGAGGTCGAGCAGCCCGCGGTCGGCCAGGATGTGCGCGCACAGCGCCGTCGGCCCCTTCGTGGTCGACCACACGTTGACCAGCGTGTCCCGCTCCCAGGCACGCGTCCGCGCCGCATCCGCCCAGCCGCCCCACAGGTCAACCACGGTCTCGCCGCCCACCGTGACGGTCACGGCCGCGCCCAGCTCGTCGCGGTCCCGGAAGTTCTCCTCGAACGCGACGCGCACCGCCTCGAAACGGGTCTCGCAGTGGCCCTGAACCTGGGACATGGGTCCTCCGTCGTCCGCCGGGAACACCGGGCGCGGAAGGGCGGCCCCGGCTTCCCTGAACATACCGACCGGTCGGACTAGAGGGAAGTCGCTGTACCCGACGCGTCCTCGGTGAGTGACCTGCGACCACGGGCCTTGGCACCGATACTCCGTTGCTTGATCAAAAACGGGTTGGACAGCATGGCGCCATGCGACGACATGAGCACGCCGGGCCCGAGGCACTGCGCGCCATGCAGAGCCTGGCCACCCGCACCTTTCCGGCAGCCGGCTACCACCACATCGGCGACCTCACATGGAACTGGTGCCTGGCCCTCGACCGCGCCGACCAGTGCCCGACAGCCGTCTGGAGCCAGGACGAACAGACGCTGGCCTGGGGCTGGTTGGAACTGCCCGACACCTTGATGCTCCAGGTCGACCCGGAGCACCCGGAACTGGCTCACGAGGTCCTCGCCTGGGCCGAACACACGGCATCAGGCCCGCTGACCATCGACGTCACCGAGACCGAACCCCACCTGGTCAAGGCCCTGGAACAGCGCGGATACACACAGACCACCGACGGCCCGTTCATGACCTGCCTGGGCCGCCCCCTCACCGACCTGCCGGACATCCCGCTCCTGCCGGACGGTTACTCGATCCGCCCCCAGCGCGACCATGCCGACGTGGCAGGCCGGGCGGCAGCACACCGCGCCGCCTTCGGATCGACCCGGATCACCACCGAACGGCACGCCCGCATGAGGGACACCTGGCCCTACCGGCCCGAACACGACCTCATCGTGACCTCGCCCACCGGGGAAGTCGTCGCCTACTGCCAAGGCTGGTACGACCCCGCCAACGGAATCGGCGAGTTCGAACCCGTCGGCACCCACCCCGACCAGCGCCGCCTCGGCCTCGCCCACGCCGTCTGCACCGCGGTGCTGCACGCCTTCGCCGACGCCGGCGGCCACCGCGCCATCGTCTACTCGCGCGGCGACGCCGCCTATCCCGTCCCCAAGCGGCTCTACGAGTCCATGGGCTTCACCGCGTACACCCGCACCCACACCTACGCCGGCACACCGACCGGCTGATGACCTGTCTCAGTGAAGGTGGACCAGCGTGAAGCTGTGACTTGTGGTGGTTCAGGTTGAGTGAGACGGGCTGGGGCGGTCCGTCTCACTCGACCTGAACACTGGGGGCCGCTTCGTCGGGAACCTCACCGTGCTGAATCGCCCTTCAAGGGGCCGGAGTGAAACCCGGTAGCACCTCGCGGTCGCTCGCAGCACTCGCTGCAGACACGGAGCCGGTCAGCGGATCACGCTGAACCGCAGATGGGTGGCGTTCGGCGTCTCGACCACCTTCGTACGCTCCAGCCGATACTGCCCGCCCAGGTGCTCGAACAGCCGAGTGCCGCCGCCGAGCAGGACCGGGGCCAGATGGATCTGGATCTCGTCCAGCAGCCCGGCCGCGAGGCACTGCTGAGCGGCGCTCGCGCCGTGCACGGCGACCGCCTTGCCGCCCGCCGCCGCCTTCGCCTGGGCCACCGCGCTGTGGATGCCGTCGGTGACGAAGGTGAAGACCGACGGCGCCCGTACCGTCTCCAGGCCGGGTGCCTTGTGGGTGAGCACGAAGCACGGCGTCGGTCCGGCGGGCCCGCCGTCGCCCCAGCCGCCGTCGCCCTCCGCCAGGTCGTACGACACCCGGCCCATCAGGATCGACCCCAGCCCTGCGCGCATCTCGTCCAGCAGGTCGATGTCGCGCGGGTCCGGCTGGTGCAGCCACTGGTGCAGCGGCAGGCCGCCGTCGCCCAGTTGCTGTTCGCGGGAGACGTTCGGACCGGCGACGAACCCGTCCAGCGACATCGAGATACCTGAAACGATCTTGCTCATGACCTCATCCCTCCGCTGGGTGCCTTCCTGAGGTGACGTCGGAGCCGCGTGGGAGTTCTCGACATCGCTCGGGGCGGGGTCAGGGTTTCCGCGCATACGGCTTCCGGGCGCAGGCGGGGCCGGGCCCCGCCGACCCGGCACAGTGGCGTAGCGCACTATTGCAAGCGCGTGCTTGCAATAGTTAGCGGGGGTGCGGCAAGGTGGGGGCATGGCAACGCTCAACGTCGGCAATCTTGGTGAGTATCTGCGGGAGCAGCGGCGCAATGCGCAGCTGAGCCTGCGGCAGCTTGCCGAGGCCGCCGGGGTGTCCAATCCGTATCTGAGTCAGATCGAGCGCGGGCTGCGCAAGCCGAGCGCGGAGGTCTTGCAGCAGGTCGCCAAGGCCCTGCGGATCTCCGCCGAGACGCTGTATGTGCGGGCCGGGATCCTCGACGCCGAGCGGGACCGGGACGAGGTGGAGACGCGAGCCGTCATCATCGCCGACCCGACGCTCAGTGAGCGGCAGAAGCAGGTGCTGCTCCAGATCTACGAGTCGTTCCGCAAGGAGAACGGCTTCGAGATCAAGGATGTCGAGGAAATTCCGGGCGTTCAGGATGATCTGGACCCTCAGGGCGTAACGGAAGGTCGGGTCACCGCCGTTGACAGGGCCCGCACGGCCGACGGCAGCGAGGCCGAGCAGAACGACCCGTACGACGAGGACAGCCTGCACGAGAACACGAAGAACAACGATCACCAGAGCGACAAGAACAACAAGAACGGCAAGAACGACAAGCACGGCAAGAACGATCGCGGTGCACCGCACGGTCGGCAGTCCGCGAGCTGACCGGGGGCGACGCAGCCCCACCGCGCGGTAGCGGTCGTACGCCGTCGTACAAACCGCCACATAAAACCCTCACTCACAGCTTTCCGGAGGACCATCGCCATGGCCATCACCGACGACCTGCGCAAGACCTTCAGCGACCCGACCCCGCTCTACTTCGCCGCCGGCACCGCCGACCTGGCCTTCCAGCAGGCCAAGAAGGTGCCCAGCATCGTTGAGCAGATCCGTACCGAGGCCCCGTCCAAGATCGAGGCCGTCCGGCACATCGACCCGAACTCCGTCCAGGAGAAGGCCACCACCCGCGCCAAGGAGGCGCAGGAGACCCTTCAGGGCAAGGTCACGGAGTTCATCGGCACGCTCGACACCGACCTGAAGAAGATCGGTGAGACCGCTCAGGACTTCGCCCTCCGCAGCGTCGGCGTGGCCGCCGAGTACGCCGTGAAGGCGCGCGAGACCTACGAGAAGGTCGCCGAGCACGGTGAGCAGACCGTGAAGACCTGGCGCGGCGAGACCGCCGAGGGGATCGAGGAGATCGCGGTCGCGGTCGAGCCGAAGCCCGAGCCGGCTGCGCCCGCGGCTGCGGAGGTCAAGGACGAGAAGCCCGCCGAGGCCAAGACCGAGCCCGCCGCGGCGCAGAAGACGGCCCCGGCCAAGAAGGCCCCGGCCGCCCGCAAGACCACGGCCAAGAAGACGACGCCGCCCAGCAAGTAAGCGCGGCGTGTAGGGCGTAAACAGAGATTCACCAGAGCAAGAACCGTCGGGGACTCCGGGCACTATCGGAGTCCCCGACGCGTTCTCCGGGTACGGTGACGGCGTAGAGACGACTCGATCGGGTGGTGGGCACAGTGCTGATGACGGCATTCGGCGGCTTCATGTCGCTGCTCTTCCTCGCCATGCTGGTGCTCGCCGTTGCGGCGCTTGTGCTGGCGGCGATGGCCCGCGATGACGCGTACCGCGCCGCGGACAAGCAGAACAAGATGTTCTGGATGATCATCCTCGGCGTCACGGTGGCCGTGAACCTGCTGGTCCCGATCCTGTTCCTGCAGATCGCCGGGCTCATCGCCACGATCGTCTTCTTCGTGGACGTACGCCCCGCGCTCAAGCAGGTCTTGGGCGGTGGCGGCGGCCGTCGCGGGGGCAGCAGCAGCGATGGTCCGTACGGGCCTTATAACGGCGGACGCTGAGGCGCGCGTACACGGGCCCTATAGCGGCGGCCGTTGAGGCGTGCGCGCGACGAGCTATATAACGGCGGACGCAGAGACACGCGTACGCGGCTCACAGCTGGCGCCGACCCAGGCTGTACGCGACTTACGGTCGGCGTTCCAGCAGCAGCACCGCCACGTCGTCCGTCAGCTCCCCGCCGTTGAGGTCGCGGACCTCGTTCACGGCCGCTGTCAGGAGTTCCTCGCCGCTCAGGTTCTTGGCCAGTTGGCGGCGGACCATGTCGACCATTCCCTCTTGGCCGAGTCGTTCCTTGCCCGCGCCGATCCGGCCCTCTATCAGGCCGTCCGTATAGAGCATCAGGCTCCATGCGCCGCCCAACTCCACCTGCCGGCGCGGCCAGCGGGCGTTCGGCAGCAGGCCGAGGGCCGGGCCGCCGCTCTCGTACGGGAGCAGTTCGGCGACGTGGCCGGAGCGGGCGATCAGCGGGGTGGGGTGTCCGGCCAGGCACAGGCCGGCGCGGCGGCCGTCCGGTGCGATGTCCACCGTGCAGAGCGTCGCGAAGATCTCGTCGCTGTCGCGCTCGTGCTCCAGGACCTGCTGGAGCGTGCCGAGCAGTTCGTCGCCGCACAGGCCGGCCAGCGTGAGCGCGCGCCAGGCGATGCGCAGCTCCACGCCGAGCGCCGCCTCGTCGGGGCCGTGCCCGCAGACGTCGCCGATCATGGCGTGCACGGTGCCGTCCGGGGTGCGCACGGTGTCGTAGAAGTCGCCGCCGAGCAGTGCGCGCGAGCGGCCGGGCCGGTAGCGCGCGGCGAACCGCAGTGAGGAGCCCTCCAGGAGCGGCGTGGGTAGCAGGCCGCGATGCAGCCGGCGGTTCTCCTGGGCGCGCACCCGGCCCTCGGCGAGCTTCCGCTCGGCGGTGTCCGACCGCTTGCGTTCCACCGCGTACCGGATCGCGCGGCTGAGCAGCCGGCCGTCCAGCTCATCGCGGAAGAGGTAGTCCTGGGCGCCGACGCGCACCGCCTCAGCGCCGCGTTCGGCGTCCCCGGACGCGGTGAGCGCGAGGACGGCGTGCCGGGGCGCGAGCCGCAGTACGTGCTGGAGCGGGGCCAGCTCGTCGTCGCCGTCGACGGCCCGGCCGGGCGCCGGCAGCGCGAGGTCGAGCAGGATGCAGTGGACGTCGTCGGTGAGCAGCCGCTCGGCCTCGGTGAGGTTGCGGGCGGTACGGACCCGGATCGGCTTGCCGGCCGAGTCGAGCAGCTCGGGCACGCTCAGCGAACCGGCCGGGTCGTCCTCGATCACGAGCAGCGTCAGCGAGGTGCTGCCGACCGGATCGCCGGCGTTACGCGTGGCCGAGGACGGCGCCTGAGCGGCCGAGGCGCCCGGTGCGGACGCGGTGCCGGCCGTGGCGCCGATTCTGGAGGCGGCGCGAGCCTGACCACCTTCCACGGCCGGGATCGCTCTCTGCCGCGGTACGGGTACGGGCATCGTCTTCGTTCCTTCCCTCCCCCCGAGGGCACGGTGGGACAAGGTCTAGCCCACCGACGGGGACCATAGCGTCAGCTGTGGCCACAAAGGAATGGCGTAAAGCGATCGGTACGTAAAACGGCCCCCGTCATATGCCGCATCCCCTAACGGATTTGGACATCGGGCGGCTCTCCAGATGATGACGAACGTCACGTCGCCGGGGTTGATCGGGGTCCCGGAACGTGCTGCACGTCACGTGGGGCGCGTCACTTGTCAGGGGTTGCGTGAGGGGTTGGAAACTGCGGCAGGGGGATGGTGGTCAGGGCAGGTCATCGTCCGGACTCCCTCACGTCCCTCACGCAGCCACGTCACTCATGCAGACACGTCCCTCACGCAGCCGGACGCACAACCCCCAGGATCGGCATGGACCCAGCCCCCGCCATCGTCACAGTCCGCCCCGGCCGGGGGGCGTGGATCATCGCGCCGTCGCCTATGTACATCGCCACATGGCTGGCGTCGGAGTTGTAGATGATGAGGTCGCCCGGGCGCATGTCCTTGATGTCGACGCGGTCGAGCTGCTTCCACTGCTCCTGCGATGTACGCGGGATCGCCTGGCCGGCCGCCGCCCACGCCTGCGAGGTCAGACCGGAGCAGTCGTACGTCTTCGGGCCCTCGGCGCCCCATTCGTACGGTTTGCCCATCTGCTCCGTCGCGTACTCCACGGCCTTCTTGCCCGCCGCCGTCGCCTCGCCCTTGATGTCCTCGAGTACGCCGGAATCCAGCCAGGCCGTCTGAGCCTTGGCCGCGGCCTCCCGCTCCAGTTCGGCGAGCCGATCCTTCTCGTCCTTCTCCAGCTCTGACTCGAGCTTCTCGGCGGCGGCGATCTGCTTCGTGACCTTCTTCTTGGCCTCGGCCTTGGCCTTGCGGTTGGCCTCCAGCTTCTGCCACTGGGCGGAGGCGTCCTTCGCGTACTGCTTCAAGTCCTTCTGCGTACGGGCCAGTTCGGCGAGCATGCCCTTGGTCGCCCGCTCGCCCTGGCGCACCCGGCCCGCTCCGTCCAGGTACTCCTGAGGGTCGCCGCTGAGCATCAGCTGCGCCTCGGGCGGCAGTCCGCCGCTGCGGTACTGGGCGCGGGCCGCCGCACCCGCCCGGTCCTTCAACTTGTCCAGCTTTGCCTGGCCCTGGACGATCGCGCGGGCCAGCTCGACGATCTGGGCGGACTGCTTGTCGGTCTTCTCCTCCGCCGCGTTGTACGCGTCCGTGGCGACCGCCGCGTCGTGGTAGAGCTTGTCCAGCTTCTTGCGGATCGCCTCAAGGTCCTTGGTGCTCGCGGGTGTTGAGGACGGTGTCCGTGGTGGTGTCGGGCCCGGTGTCGGCTCCGCGTACGCCACCCCGGGCGCGGCCAAGATGGCCGCCGCGCAGGCCAGGGCCATGGTCACCGTGGTCAGGCTCCGCTTGCCCGCTCCCATACTCCGCTCCCAAGCTGATTTACCGTCAGTAACTTACGGGTGCCTCGGGGGATGGTGGCATGGCGCCCCGCAATCCGACAGAGGCAGACGCGAACTCCCCCAACTCCCCTCAGGTCGCCTCTCTCGACTCCCCTCGGGTCGCCGCCCACTCGGCAACTCCCCCCGGGGCCTGCCCACTCGACGATGATCTCCCCGCTCATGTGACGAACGACTCACGGAGATCGTTCCCGTCACTCTCGGAGATCCTTCCCGACGCAACGACGCAACGACGCAACGACGCAACGACGCAACGACGCAACACCGCACGCCGGTTCAGGGGCGCGGGCTCACGAGAAAGGCGCGGAGGGTGGCGGCCGGGACTACCCGCGAGGCGCCAACGCCCCCCACCGCACGGTCACTTCGCCCTGCCGCCAGCGCGTCACGCCATCCGTCACCGGCCAGTCGGCCGACAGATCGCGTACGGCCCGTATCCAGCGCTGGCGGACGCCGTACGAGGCGTAGGGCGCCGCTGCCGCCCAGGCGTGGTCGAAGTCGCGCAGGAAGGCGTGCACCGGTTCGCCGGGGACGTTGCGGTGGATGAGTGCCTTGGGGAGGCGTTCGGCCAGGTCGGAGGGGTGGTCCAGGGAGCCGAGGCGGGTGGCGAACGTGACGGTGCGCGGGCCCTCGGCGCCGAGGGCGACCCAGACGTGCCGTCGGCCGATCTCGTCGCAGGTGCCCTCGACGAGGAGCCCCCCGCGCGAGTTGGCGGACGCCGGCGCGAGGCGGGCGCACAGTCGCGCCCAGACGTCGGCGACCTCCGCCTCCTCGTACTGGCGCAGTACGTTCGCCGCGCGGATCAGTGAGGGCCGCTCCGGAAGCGGGATCTCGAAGCCGCCGTGCCGGAAGGCGAGCCCCTCGCGTTCGTACGGCCGCGCCGCCGCGACCCGGGCCGGATCGATCTCGACACCGACCACGCGCGTGCGTGGAGCGACGGTGCGCAGCCGCTGGAGGAGTTCCGCCGGGGTCCAGTGCGCGGCTCCGTAACCGAGGTCGACCGCCACCGCGTCGCCGGCCCGGCGCAGCTCGGCGCCGTGGGCGGCGGCGATCCAGCGGTCCATGCGCCGCAGCCGGTTGGGGTTGGTGGTCCCGCGCGTCACCGTTCCCACGGGGGCGGGCGCTGCGCGGGATGTCATGCGTACGAGGGTAGGGCGCGGCTCTGACAACGGGGTCTGGGCGTAGCGGCCAGACACGGCGGGCCTGGGTGCAGTGGGGTCGGTGCACCGGGGGGCGGCTACCGCCTCTACCCAACACCTGTACGCACGGCAACCTCGAACGGTTGAGCGAGATTCGGCAATGATTCGGTAAAGAGGAAATGGAACGGGGTGCTCCGGCGTTCCGGCTTTGGAGGGCACTCCAGGTCTTCCAGTCCGGCATGCCCGCAGCAAGGAGGAACGCCACGTGAGCCAGTACGTGAGCAGGCTCGGGCGCCGCTCCGCGGCGACGCCCCCGAGGCTCAGGCTGCACCGCAGGCCACGCCGCGTCGCGATGCTCTCCGTGCACACCTCGCCACTGCACCAGCCCGGCACGGGCGACGCCGGCGGCATGAACGTCTACATCGTGGAGCTGGCCCAGCGCCTCGCCGCGATCAACATCGAGGTCGAGATCTTCACCCGCGCGACCACAGGCGGCCTGCCGCCCAAGGTGGAACTTGCGCCCGGCGTCCTCGTACGCCACGTCGACGCCGGCCCGTTCGAAGGCCTCGCCAAGGAGGACCTGCCCGCCCAGCTGTGCGCCTTCACGCACGGCGTGATGCAGGCCTGGGCCGGTCACCGCCCCGGCTACTACGACCTGGTGCACTCGCACTACTGGCTCTCCGGCCACGTCGGCTGGCTGGCCGCCGAACGCTGGGGCGCCCCCCTGGTGCACGCCATGCACACCATGGCGAAGGTCAAGAACGCCGCCCTGGCCGAGGGCGACACCCCCGAACCCGCAGCCCGCGTCATCGGCGAGACCCAGATCGTCCGCGCCGCCGACCGCCTCATCGCCAACACCTCCGAAGAGGCCGACGAACTCGTACGCCACTACGACGCCGAACCCGGCAAGGTCGCGGTCGTCCACCCCGGCGTGAACCTCGACCGCTTCCGCCCCGCCGACGGCCGCGCCGCCGCCCGTGCCCGCCTCGGGCTCCCGCAGGACGCCCTGATCCCCCTCTTCGCGGGCCGTATCCAGCCCCTGAAGGCCCCCGACGTACTGCTGCGCGCCGTAGCCGTCCTCCTTCAGGAGCGCCCTGAGCTCCGCTCGAAAATCGTCGTCCCTGTAGTGGGCGGTCCGAGCGGCAGCGGACTCGCCAAGCCTGAAGGCCTGCAGAAACTCGCCGCCCGCCTGGGCATCGCCGACGTCGTCTGGTTCCGCCCGCCCGTCGGCCAGGACAAGCTCGCGGACTGGTTCCGGGCCGCCTCCGTCCTCGTCATGCCCTCCTACAACGAGTCGTTCGGGCTCGTCGCCGTAGAGGCGCAGGCGACCGGGACCCCCGTACTCGCGGCCGCGGTGGGTGGGCTCCCCGTCGCCGTACGCGACAAGGAGACCGGCTTTTTGGTCCCCGGGCACGATCCCGTCGACTACGCGCGCGTGCTGCGTGATTTCGCCGACAACCCCGCGCTCCCGGAGCGGATGGGCGAGGCCGCCGCCTGGCACGCCAAGTCCTTCGGCTGGAACACCGCGGCCTCGGCCACCGCGGACGTCTACACGGCCGCGGTCCACGAGCACCGCCGTCGCGTACGCTCCCACCATGGCTGACGAACGGCAGGCCGCACAGGTCGTCGAGGGCTTCCTCAAGGACGCCGAACTCGAGTGGGAGAGCCCCGAACCCGGCACCTACGTAGTGAAGCTCCCCGGCACCCGCAAACTGTCCACGACCGTCTCACTGATCGTCGGCAGGCACTCCCTGTCCCTCAACGCCTTCGTGATCCGGCACCCCGACGAGAACGAGTCCGGCGTCCACCGCTGGCTCCTGGAGCGCAACCTCAAGCTCTATGGCGTCAGTTACGCCGTCGACCCGCTCGGCGACGTCTACGTGACCGGCAAACTCCCCCTGGCCGCCGTCACATCCGAGGAGATCGACCGGCTGCTCGGCTCGGTCCTGGAAGCAGCCGACGGCGGTTTCAACACCCTCCTTGAGCTCGGTTTCGCGTCCGCGATCCGCAAGGAGTACGCCTGGCGGGTGTCGCGCGGCGAATCGACGCGCAACCTGGACGCGTTCGCGCACCTCACGAAGCCGCGCGGCGACTGACTCCTGGTCCACGTCGGTCGACGCGGGCGTACCGGCCCGGAGTCACACCCACCAGCCGCTTGAAATGACGCGTCAGATGGGACTGGTCGTAGAAGCCGGTCGCCGTGGCCACCTCGCTCGGCGGGTGACCACCGAGGAGCAGTCGGCGGGCGCGGTCGACCCGGCGTGACATCAGGTACTGGTGCGGGGCGATACCGAAGGCCGCGCTGAACGCCCGTACCAGATGGGCCGGATGGGCATGCACCAGCCGCGCGGCCTCGTCCAGGGCGATACCCGGGACGAGGCGGGCGTCGAGGAGCTCGCGCAGCGTGTGCGCGACGCCGTGGTCAGGCGACGGCCGTTCCCCGGTCGGACCGGTCAGCCGGGGCCGCAGATGCCCGCGCAGCCGCTCGCCGATGAGCGCGAGCCGGCTCGCGGCCTCCAGCTCGTCACCGGGATGCCGCAGGGCCGAGTGCAGTTGCCCGACTCGCGTGCGCAGTACGGGATCCGCAAGGTCGGGGCCGTCCACCGCCGGGCCGATGAAGCTCTCGTCGAGCTGGGTCGCGTCCAGGTAGAGGACGCGCTTGCGGAAGCCGTGCGGCGTCGCGGGGGAGCCGTTGTGCGGCACGTGCGGCGGGAGCAGGGTGACCGTGTCGTGCGGGGTGCCGTGCTCGTGCCGGTCGAGGTCGTAGCGTACGGCGCCGTCGTCGACGATCAGGAGGGTCCACGCGTCGTGTACGTGCATGGGATACGCGTACTCCGTGAAGTGGGCGTGGAACACCTCCACGACACCCGGGACACGCGGGCGCCAGGCGGACACTTCCTGCCGGGACACCATGCAAGAAACGTACAAGACCGTGGCGTACGGCGGCCGTCAGTCTCGTCCCATGAACAACGAACCAATCCTCCCCCACTCTCGGCTTCGCTCGAGCGGGGGGACCCCCACCGAGACCAAGATCGCCGTGCTCCTGCGGGACGACCTGGAGTCCTGGCAGCGCCTGAATGTGACCGCCTTCCTGGTCAGCGGCCTGGGCACCGAGCTGCCCGAGGTGGTCGGTGAGCCGTACGAGGACGCCGACGGAACCCCGTACCTCCGGATGTTCCGCCAGCCCGTGATGGTCTTCGAGGGCTCCAAGGAGACCCTGACCGCGGCCCACAGCCGCGCCCTCACCCGCGCACTGCCCCGCTCGCTCTTCACGTCGGACCTGTTCACCACGGGCAACGACCGGGACAACCGCGCGGCCGTACGGGCCGTCCCCACAGGGGAGTTGGACCTGGTGGGCCTCGCGGTGTACGGGCCGCGCAACGGCGTGGACAAGGTGGTGAAGGGAGCGCGAATGCACCCCTGAAGTCCTGGACCTGGTCCCGTTGCCGGCTCTAACCCTGGCCCTGGCCCCGGCCCTCAGCGCTCGAACCACTTCCCTCCCTCGCCGCTGAACCCGGCCGCGATCCCGAGGGCGAGGGCCATGCCGACGGCGTAGGAGGGGGTGGCGGTGGCGGCCAGCCCGATCAGGCCGCTGAGCACCGCGAACACCTCGATGACGAGCACGGTGTTACGCACCCAGCCGTACCGCTTCGGCGCCAGGGCGGCACAGGTGGCCAGTACGAGCGCCACGGCGATGGAGATGTATGCCAGCGGCCGCATCAGACCGTCGACGTCCTGGCCGTGGTCGAGCCGGTCGTTCACCTCGGACAGGATGAAGTACCCGGCGAAGCCATTGAAGAAGGCCTGAATCCACACCCCCGCCACGGCGAACTTGACATTGACCGGCATACGCGCCGGCGCTCCAGTGACCATGGGCCCTCACCCTTCCCGTTTTCCCGTAAGCGCCGACACCCCGGCGCAAGCCGCCATCCAGCAGCGCCTGAACTATGGGGCGTTGAGGCGGGGAGGGGTCCCGGGCGCCGGGCGTCCGGGGCCGCGCCTAGGGCTCGTCGGGGGCCGGGGGAGCGGCCCGATGGTGAGCGAGCTGCCGCCATTCGCGGGGCGTGGCGCCGTACATCTGAGGGAGTCGAACCGGGTGTGCTGCGGGGTGCGCCAAATGCGCATACCCGAGCCGTGCGTGGCGAACAGGGGCAACGGGCCGAAAGCCCAGGTCCGTCGGGACAACGAATGTCGCTTGCCGATGAGTTCGGATGTCATCCCGAGAGCCTGTAAACCTCTGAATATCGGCGAGTTTCGATGTCACTCGGTCTGCGGGCTGGGCGGGGAAGGCATGCGGGCACCAGGTCGTCGGGGGCTCGGTCTCAGGTTCAGCGGATAGCGATCATCCGGTGCGAGAGCTTTCCGGTGTGGCGGAAGCCCCGCAGGGTGGGGGGGCATGACGGTGGGATTCAGTGGCGCTGTGGCCGAGTACTACGCAGAGTTCCGGCGTGGGTACCCCTCCCAGGTTTTCGATGCCTTGCAAGAAGCCTTCGAGTTGTCGGAAGCCGATGTCGTGCTCGACGTGGGGTGTGGCACTGGCCAGCTCGCCCTTCCCTTCGCTTCCCGGGTTCGTTCCGTGGTGGGAATGGACCCCGAGCCGGACATGCTGCGGCTGGCCCGGGACGCAGCCGATGACCAGGGGATCCGGAACGCGACCTGGATGCTCGGTGCCGACACCGACGTTCCGGCACTGAGGGCGCTGATGGGAGAGCGGTCGCTGGCGCTGACGGTCATCGGACAGGCGCTTCACTGGATGCAGCACGACGAACTCTTCCGCGCTGTGACCCCGATGCTCCGCAGAGGTGGAGGCATCGCGGTGATTTCGAACGGAACGCCGCTGTGGCTCCAGGACACCGCATGGTCCCGTGCCCTGCGCGGGTGTCTGGAAGGGTGGTTCGGCACCACGCTGGAAGCGTCCTGCGGCACCAGCAGCCACGACAGGCTGAGATACGCCCAGGCTCTGAAGTGCGCGGGTTTCGTCGATGTGCGGGAACTGGCGGTCGAATACAGCGGTGAGCTGAGCTTCGATCAGCTGTTCGGCGGAGTGTGTTCGGCAATCCCCGAGGATCAGTTGCCCGGACCGGACGACCGCGTCGTCTTCGCCGAACGTATCCGGCAAGCACTTCCCGCGGACGAGCGGTTCACTGAGCATGTGAGGGTTTCCATGCTCGTGGGACAGGTTGGGGACTTGGACTCTTAGGCAGCTGTCGCACCGGCTCGTGCCCGGGTCTGGGCGAGGCGGTAGGAGACCACGTCCGGTTTCGATGATGGCCGCGTCGAAGGTGAGGCGGTCGGCCGGGCTGGCAGGAGCCGCCCGGCGTCGCAGTTGTCGGGTGCCGGCAGTCGGGCGCCACGGCTCTCGGCGACGCGGAGGACGTCGTGCAGGGACTCGGTCAGCCGGGCGGAGAGGTACCGGAGTTCTGCGGGCCCTACCTTCGGGTCTTTGATCAACTCCTGGGCGTGGCCGAGCAGTTCATTACCCATGCCGAGCTGAACGGACTCGATGTCGTCGGCGATCCGGGAGAGGTAGCCGCTGCCGCTGCCGTCGGAGAGGAGATAGCAGGGTTTCCCGTCTGCGCCGGACCAGGGGAGGAGGCGGGTGGTGGTGCGCGCGAGGTTGTCCATTACGCGGCCACCTTCACTCCGTGGATCCGGCGTGGGCCGATGTCGATGCCGTGCACGGCGAGCCAGAGGGTGCGACGGCGCTGGCGTTGCTGCCGCCTTTCGTGCCGCCACTCGTCGAGGGAGAGGACGTAGGGGCGTACGAGGGGGGAGCCCTCGCCCCGGAGGAGGGTGCAGCGGGGGCGATGAGGCCAGTGGCGTACGGGTGCGCATCCGCTCCGGGGCGCATGGGACACCTCGGGCGGGTCGTCGACAGGGCGTGGGACCGCGCGGTGTCGGCCGTGCGCGGGCAACAGCAGTCTCAGCAACTGCGTGCAGAGGACGGCGATAAAGTGCGGCATGTCTGCCTGCTTTCTTCAGGTGGGCCTTGCCCCCGGACCGCATGCAGCGCGGTTGCGGGGGTCCGCCATGTCTGACGGCGCTGTAACGCTGGAGAGAGCGAGCTGGTACGGACAGTGACGAGTCGTGTCACTGTGAGGGGCCGCTAGGACAGGGCGTCCTACTGGTCGAGGTCCAAGCGGTCCGCAAGTTCCGTGATGGGGGAGGTACGGTGACGCTCCCGGTTGCGTAGTTCGGCAACCAAGCGACGACTCGTGGAGTGGTAGCGCATCCACTCGGGAGCGGTGTGCTCGGCAGTGAGCAATGCCTGGCACGCACCGTCGTCCTTGTTCAGGTCGGCGTATGCAAGCGCCCGGTCGACATGGAACCGCGCGCGCCATGTCGGCGGCAGTGACGCCAGATCAGGTACGGCTCGGGCTACGCGTAGCGCGTCCGAGCCCTCTCCCATCTCCACAAGGAAGTTGACCTTGGCCACACCGGCGTTGGTCGGGCCGAACGGTGTGGCGTAGTCGATCCGGTCTGTGCCGATCCGGGCAGCCGCCGCACTGGCCATGTTCAGAAGATCTCGGACCGTGTCCCGCCGTTCCAGCCGTACGGCTGCGGTCGCGGCGCGGAGCAAGAGGATTCCCCAGAGCGCGAGTTCGATGGGCTGAGACCGGAATTTGGGTTCGATGCGCTCGGCCGCTGTAGTCGCGACGCGCTCGGCGTCCGCCAGACGGCCTTGCTTGGTGAGGACCCAGGCGAGGCTGGAGAATCCCACCGTTTCGAGATGTGGGTCATCTCCATGCCGAGCGGCCTCCATTGAACGCTCGAGGGCAGTGAAGGCGGCGTCTTCCTTGCCGAGCGCTGTCAGAGTGGTGGCGGCGACCTGATAGGCCTCAGCAAGGACGGATTGAGCCGCAGCAGCCTGACTGCCGCCGTGAGTTCGAGCTGCGGCTTTCGCATCTCGGATCAACTGCGGCAGCAGAGAACCGATTTCCCCCATGCGTCCCTCGCGCCGAATGCGCTCGGTGGACTGCAGCGAGGCCTGCAACCCTTCGATCGAGGGAGGATCCTCGGGGTCTGCCTCTTCGCCGAGCAGATCGGATACGGGAGAGACGGCCTGTCACAGAGCGAGGACAGAGGGCTGATCTTCTTCATCGCGCACCTCGAAGGTGGCGGGCTGCCCGACGAGCGTGGACGGTTCCACGTCCAGAGCGCGCGCCAGCGCGTTGAGTGTGGTGAGGCGGGCGGTCTGCCGAACTCCCTGTTCCAGCTTGCGGACGACATCGACGGAGAGTCCCGCACGTTCGGCGAGCCCTTCCTGCGTCAGTTTCCGTCGCATGCGCAGCCGGGCGATCCGGTCTCCGATGCCGGGTTCTTCGTGGGACTGCATGGTCACCCCCGCGAGAAAGTCCTGTAACCACGCTACGCGGGATGCGCCGCGAAGGTCCGAGAGCAGCGGATCGTTCACCTCATCCGGGAACTTCCCCGCTGATCGTGATCACGTACGCGCCTACCGGACCGATGAGGTCATGCCGCCTGCTCGGGCAGGGGCTTCGACGCCCCGCCCTCCGACCGCCGAGCGGAGGGCTCCTCCTCCGGCAACCGGCGCATCAGCACCCCGTACCCGACCCCCGCCACCGTCCCCACCACCGCAC